>JAQSCZ010000016.1 GCA_029945665.1 bacterium
AATTAATACTTTTTGTATTATTATTAAACGTACTCTTTTTGGGGGAGCCTACAATGCCTATGTTATCAAAGCGTAGGTATTAACAATTTTAAAAGAATTAGAGGTCTTCCCAGAAGACATTTAATCTTAATAATGTTAACAGCTACGCTTTTTTTGTTTGAAAACTTTTTATAAATAAAAATGATAGAAAATAAATTGCCTCATTATTCTTTTAAAGGTTTAGGCCTAGAGAATCAAATGGCTAATATTGCTAATTTGAATGGACCTTCTTTATATAATTATGAAGAAATCCATACTCGCGATTTTTATAATTTATCAATTTTCAAAAAAGGAGGAAGTTTTCACTTTATAGACTTCCAAAGGAGAGAAATTAAGGATTTTTCAGTTCATTTAATTTCTAAAAATAGCATATACAGATCTGAAAAATGTGCTTGTACAGATGGATTATCAATACTTATTTCACATTTATATTTAGAACAATTACAACGATTTGATAGTGGCATTGATTATATTAATTTTTTTGATCGATCTAGAATAATAAATTTCAATAGTGACTTAAATGCTTTTAATTATTTTTTTAATGAATTAATTGCTAATCAGATAAATAGCTCTAATTTTCTAAACACTCTAGCTTCTTTTTTATCAAAATTAATTACATTTAAAAATGAAAATATTATAGAAACGCCTAATTCATTAGTTGATAATTTACGGGATTTCATAAATAACCATTATCAAAATAGGCGATGTATAAGAGGTTTTGAAGAAACTAATAACTTTACAGAAGTGACTTTAAGGAGAAAAATAAAAAATCTAACAGGTAAGACCCCATTACAGCACTTACATGACAAAATTCATTTGGAATCAAAAAGCTTGATATGTAACTCATTCAAAAGCATTAAGGAAATTGCTTTTGAATTAGGATTTGGGAATGAATCCTATTTTTGCAAACAATTTAAGAATTACGAAAAGGTAACAGCATTAGAGTTTAGGAAAAGTACAAAAAGTACCATAAATGGTTCAAAAAGTACCATTTAAAGTTCAAATATTAGCATTATTTTTATATTATTAAAATCTAGTTTTGTTTTATCTAAATATTAATATATATTCGTATGAACAAAAACAAACAAAAAATTGAAACTACTGTTTTTATTAACAGTAGCTTCATGAGGTCATTGATGTTAGCTTTAATTTTAATGATTTCTTTAACTGCCTATAGCCGAAGTGCTAGGCCAAACATAAATACATTCAGCGATGCTGATAAACTTATACTTTCGGCTACATAGATGAATGGTTAACTACTTACTTAATCACCATGCACGGTGATAATTTTGGCAATATGCATACAACTAACGACTATTTAAGATGGCATAGGGATCATTTTCTTGATTTGGAAAACTTTATTTTAGAAAACCATCCTGCAGATTCAAGATTTATCCCATTGCCAAAATGGGATCCATCAACCGCTGTGCCAGCATACTTTGATGGTTTTGAAGCTGACAATACAACTCCGTTTAATAATATTTCTTCCAAATGTGGAAGTGGAATAGGAAGTGGGTGCAGGCTGAGAGAAGATTATCAAAATTCAGGATCAACCGGCTTTCAATTTAACCAAAATGGTCTTTTTAATGCAAATATTCCTTTACCATCAAGGTATAGTTCTACAGGTACAGTTTGTTCATATAGTCAAACAGTAAATTGGTTTAATAGCACCACTAGGGCCTTTAATTTTAATGATATAGCTAACTATACAGATAATCAGCAATTTTTCTATCATAATTCTGGTCATGTTGCGTTTGATAGAGTAGTAGCAGTTTACCCTAATTCAAATGGTATACCTGTTACTCCTGATGCAGACTTGTCTATTATGGGGAGTGGTTTTGACAGTTATACAAATAGGGCTGCCGCTGCATATATATTCTGGCTATGGCATGCATGGATAGATGATCTTTGGTGGAATTGGGATGCTTGTCATAAACAAAATAACGGTAGTACGATAACAGCTGCTTATGATATTTCTAGTGGAATTACTATAGCGACTGGCACCACTACAACATGGGGTACAAATGGAAATATAAAAAAAATACAAGGGAACATTATTATTCAACCGGGAGCGACTTTAATAATAGAAAATGGACAAATAGTTGAAATGTTGGATGACTATTATACAGACCAAAGTTGTGATATTATTGTTCAAGCAGGTTCAGGAGCATCGATAGGAGGTAGATTATATATCAGAAGTGGTGCCAAAATTAGGGGTATTACTTCATTGGGTTCTAATATTACACAAGTAGGTGGTGCAGGATCTAATATTAGCACAGATATAACCAATACAAATATCTATTCAGATGCTAAAGTTTATTATCTTTCACAATGGGCTGGTATTATAGTTTATGGTGACCCATCACAAAACACATTTAGTGGAAATCATGGGGCTGTTGATATTGATGGTACTATTACGACAAATGGTGCAACAGAATTAAAATATGCCAAAACGGGGATAAAATCAGTTGATGGGGGTGTAGTATTATGTAAAAATGGATTGTTTACAAATTGTACTGTAGGTGTTGATTTTCAGCCATATCTGAGTAGTCATGATTGGAATGTTAATCAATCTCATTTTGAAAATACTACTTTTACAACTGAAGATCAAGTAACAAGATATGTAACAAATGATAATGTCTGGATGCACTACAAGCACGATTTTCATCATCATTATCATGTAAAATTAAAAGGTGTTAGAGGAATATCATTTGGCGGGTGCAAATTTCAGAATATGGATCCTAATACCTTCACTGCAAGCCACGATAATAGCAGAGGAACTGGTATTTGGTCAGAAGATGCAGGCTTTTATCTACATGATGATGGTGACCCATCAGAGGACTTAACCACGGCTTGCCCTCAGTATACCGGAACTAACAGGTGTACATTTACAAATTTAAGTTTTGGCATTGATGCTAGGAATATTGTTCCTGCTACAGGGGTAAAAGCAGAAACTGAAATTGGTATTCAACACGCAGTATTTACCAATTGTCATGATGCAATAAATTCAGTTAATGGCGGTGGAATGAGAATATATAGATCTAATTTTGATTATGATAAGGATGTAGCTCTTTTCCCACCTCTTACTGCACACCATCATTTCATAGAATTGTCTGGTACAAATGTAATTGTGATTTATAAAAATACATTTGCGTCCAAAGCGAGTTATTCTAAGTTTATTGATATCACAAATAATACAGCAACTCCGTTAAATTATTTTACAAAGATTCAATTAAACAAATTTGACAATAGTCTTGGAGTAAATCCAACTTCTTCGATAGGAGTTGAACTTTCAGGAAGTAACCTGAATACCGATATATTATGCAATGATTTTGCTTCCGGGTTAACGAAAGCCATTTGGAATTTAGGTACATTGAAAACCCAAGGAGATCCTGCCAATGGTGCCGGAAATAAATTTGGTGTAACAAATTGTAATTTAGATGTTGAACAATTCATTTCGAGCACAAGTGCTTTTACATATAATCACAATGCTGCATTTAACTTTAATCCTGCACTTTGTAAATCTTCAAATGTAACAGTCAACCTTATTAATTTTTCCCTTACTGTTAATACTGGGGTTTTAGCAAATGAAGAGAGTACACCTGTATGTAAATTGGGTTGTTCGGGATATAAAGTTAATTTAACTAAAGTTAACAAATCTGAAAATTTCAAACTTTATCCCAATCCAAGTAATGATTTTTTAGTCGTTGAAAGTATGGAATTTGGCAATAATCAACTTTATACTATAAATATTTATGATCTCGTTGGAAAATTAGTGCTCACCAAAAATTTAAATGAGAATATAAATGGCTTTTCGGTGGAAACCTTAACACCAGGGGTATATACTGCATCAATCATAAAAAACAATGAAGTTATCAATTCAATAAAACTAGTAAAACAATAATTTGGTAAAAAAGACCTCAATATTATTCATCCTGTTAAGCTGGGCTACAATTATGTATGCCCAGCAATGGGATTGGATTAGGTCTCCGGATAATAGATTCGCAGGTTTAAATTGGACCTGGTCTGATTCCTTAGGAAATATTTATAATTGTTTGGCATACCCTGATAATGTGCAGGTCCAACATTCTAAAAAATATGCAGATACACTTAACAATTTACCCGATAGATACAGAAGCGGGAACCTGATTAAAAGTAACAAAAGAGGTAAATTGCTATGGCAGGCTATTTTTTGGGGAAGACCAATTGAAATGTCATTTTTTAATGATAATATATATTTATTATGCAGGTTTACCCGATCAGAATTTATTGCTTTTACTTTTGGTAGTAAAACATTAGATTTAACTTCTAATGATGGTTCAAGAGAATATTATTTTCTGTTTAAATATGATAAATCAGGTAATCAAATTAAATCATCTCCTTTTTTTAATACCCCTTCATCATATACAGCAACTATTGGAAATTTGATAGTGAAAGATGAAAACAACATTTTTTTCGGTATAAGTTGTGTCACCGATAAAAAGAATGATTCAATAAATTTTAAAAATAAAAACATCTATATTAGCAATGATAAAATAAAATACCCGTTTTTAGGGTATTTAATATCTACTAAACTTGATGGTTCACTTAATTGGAGTTCCGGACTAAGCAGTAGTGTTAACTTAAATACATTAAGTATTAACAATGATATCTTAACAAAATTATCGATTGACTATACACCCAATCCACAATTATATTCGGATGATATCATCACCCAATATGATTTGCAAGGTAATTTAATTAATGTGAAAAGAATTGATAGAAATTTTGACAGATTTGATCCATTTCAATCACTTATTTTAGGGAAGGATGGCAATTATTATCTTTTCGGCAGAGTGGATGATACTGTAAAAATTGGGAATAAAATCATTCCAATTACTAAATTAAAGCCCATAAATGGTCAATATTACAGCTATCCTATAATTATAAAGATGGATCAGAATTTTAATTATGTATTGCATTGGACCTTTCCAAATTTTAAAACAAGTATCGGCACCGGAGTAATTGATAAATTAGGTAATATATTCACTTCCTTGGGTTTTCGCGATACTGTGATTATTAATGGAATTTCATACTTTAATTCTAATAATTTATTACCTTCAAGAGTTCTTTTTAAAATAAGTAATAGTGGGAAAATTGAAACAACAATAGTCCTTCCTTCCGATATTTCATTAAATGGATTATTTTTTCATTTATGGCTTGATAAAAAAGATAATTTATATTGCGATGGGGTGGTTTCAAATATTTACAATGATTTGCTTGTAAATATAGATTCATTTTATCTGAAACTTGGTAATTATGGCTATACTAGTTTCCAAGCTAAATACAATAACCAGAAACTTCAATTGAAGAATAAAATTCTATATTGTAAAAATGACAGTCTTCATGTTGTTGCAGATACTGCTTACAAAAAATTTAAATGGATAATTGATAAAATAGTGTATTGGGGCACTGCAATTAAGCCACAACTGTCAAGTTATGGTAAATACTATGTCTCGCTATATGGTTATGAAGATGATTCTGTAACATCCCTGCATAATGATAGCATAATGTATTATCAGGCACCCAAAGCAGGTTTAATGGTAGATAAACAGAAGATTTGTCGTTATTCCTCAATTAAATTTACTGATAATAGTTTGATTGAGCAAAGTCTCGGAAGTAGCATAAAAGGTTTTTTAAGGTTTGGAGATGGAAAAGACACTGTAGTGACTAAATCAAATAAATCGATGCTTATTCCTCATCAATACACCGATACTGGTTTGTTTAATGTACAATACATTATGCAACACAAAAATTGTTTAGATACTATTGATCTATTAAAGTTAATACAAGTCATTAACTCTCCTAAATCTGATTTTAGTATATTAAAAGATAAAAGTTGTACCCCCGTTTTACTTAAATTAAAATCTAATTACACGGGATACTATGACAGTATGATTTGGTTTCTGGATGGCAAACAAATTACATCATCAAAGATTTCCGATTTTCAGTCGAAAATAAACCAAAGCGGAACCCATATCATAAGTCATCAAATATTCGGATATGGATGTAGCAATTCCACCAAGCAAACTTTGAAGCTATTTGAGGGCTTTACTACAACTGACTCCCTAATTTGTAATTATGCTACGATAACTAATAATACATCTATACTTTTATCGTGGAATAAACATCCGGCAGCTGTGAAATATAATATTTATTGTGGTTCTGAATTTAAAACTACCCGTGACACATTCATCATTATTAATAATTATAACATTAATCGGCAAAGCTATAACTTTATTGTTAAGGGTATAGATACATGCGATAATATGATTAAAAGCAATGTTGCCAATACAATCTATTTAAATGGTATAGCAGAAGACTTTAATAAAAATTCCACCTTAAACTGGACACCATATTTGTATTGGTATAAAGGGATAAAAAATTATCAATTGCAGTGTATTAATTCTCGAACTGAGACATGGGAAAATGTAACTATTATTTCTTCTTCTATCAATAACTTTATTGATCATCATTTTATTGAAGGTCATTTATTCAGTGCAGGTAAGTGTTACAGAATTATTGCATCTGAAAATAATAGTAATTATAACAGCACCAGTAATGAATTTTGTTTAGAATATAACCCATTTATATTCGCACCTAACAGCTTTACTCCAAACAATGATGGAATAAATGATACATATCAATGGAGTATTCCGGGTGCCAGAAGTTTTAAAATAGCTATCTTTTCAAGATGGGGAAATAAGGTGTTCGAAAGTAACAATATAATTCAGAATTGGGACGGAAAATACATGGGAGAAATATGTTCAGATGGAGTATATCTGGGAAAAATAGAAATAGTAAGTGAGACAGGAAAAATCTACTATTTAAACACTACTATTACTCTAATAAGATAAAATGACTATCCGTTTTATTCTTATAAGTTGTTTTTGGAAGCGTTCTATTATGAAATGACATTGGGAGTTAAAGGTTCAGTTGCTACAAAGTGCAGGCAATAGGCAAAATGTCGAACTTCTATTTTTAAAGAATAATTTGTTGGTGGCCCCGCAGCAGAGTTCTCCGCTGCGCTTCGAACACGCTACGGGACATACAAAAATAAAAAAACCGCCCTAACGGCGGTTTTAATTTTTGTGGTACCTCCAGTACTCACAAACACTAGCAATAGCGTGGCTTGTCATTGATTTGGTGGAGTTTTAATGAAGCATTAATTATGTAGAAGTTATTTTCCATTTTTCTTGAAGTTACTTTTATAGAATTCAATCTGGTCTTTCAAAAGGTTATTATGCTCTTTATAAATTTCAATTTTATCCATAAGCTGGGTTAATTCTATATTTAAACTTTGTTTATATTCTTTACTTAGAAAAGCAGCTGGAGGAACTTGCAATAATTTAGCAATATCTAAAACCTCATCAAACGTTCTCTGATTAACATCTTCCCTTAACCATCTATAAAACGTCCCTTTACTGATTTCTAAATCAGCCATTAATCTGTCATTCGTAATTTGAGCATTCTTAATTAGGGGCTCTATAATCTCTTTTAATTTCATTTATGGTTAAGTTTATATATCTTAAAACAAGTTAGTTACAGAATTTTAGTATATTATATTATACTAATTATATTTAATTGTAATACTTTTGTTTCCGTAAATCTACGGAATATACAATTCAAAAGCAATGCCAAACTATCAAAAAAATTCTTACCTGCAATCAAAAAAACGTCTAGATGCAGCATTTAAAGCCATTATATGTGAAACTCTGGACTGGTCAGATGACGTTGAATTCAATAAAAGAACCGACAAAACACTAATAACTAATGCGGAAAGTATAGTTTTAGGTCGTATTACTTTTATAATATTACAGGGCTTTCCAGATGCTAATAGTATAATATAATATACTTAATGCATGAAAAACATAGACTTTACTACAAACTGGAATGGTAAATTATCCGCTAAATGCTTTACTACAATTAGACTAAAGTCCGAAAAGTATGTATTAGGCGAAGAGTACCTGGTAACTATGAAATCCAATTTAAGAGGTTTTCTGATAAAGAAAATGTACAGTAACCAACCGGTCGACAAGGCTGAAAGGTTTATTATAATTGGAAAATTTAAAATTATTCAGATTGAATCCATCACGTGGGAACAAATGATGAAGCCTTCTACCGGAATGAATAGAGTATTTTTAATGGATACCGGATACGAACAAAAATCAGCGGTAGGCATCTTCAGTAAAATGTATGCTAATGAAATTGCTACTTTAGGGAATACCGCAATATTTTACATTTTAACATTGGCTTGTAATGAAGATGCCTATAATGTGCCAATTGAAACTTTTGTGAATGATACCCTATTTCAGGTAATACCTAGAAAAGCAATGATCGCTAATAGAAATTGGATGAATGAATTAATTGAAGCCGATTATGCCAAATCCTAATTTTCTAGATTTCTTAAAAGCTGGTCTGGAAGTAGCAAAAGCGATTAAAGGCAATGATGAAAATGAGAAAGCTTACCGGATTATCCAAACCATTAAAAATAATGCAACAGCAGAGGAGATAGAAGCATTAGAAAAACTTTTTAATGATTGTAGCCAGAGGGGGTTGCTTAAAAGCATTAATAACAACAAAACATAAATGGTAAAAAAAAATACAAAGGTAATAATCATTGCAATTGATAGCACTTTCGAGATAAAACAATCCAGAATTGGTAAAACAGCTTTTAACAATGCGCTGAAAGGAGTTAATAACTCCAAATGAGTCTTATTATAAACTCAGATGAAATTATTGATAAATGCCTTACAGAAGAAGTTTTATTGCACTACAATTATAATATCATAAGGCATGGTAAGGAATTATGGTGTAAGTGTCCATCCTGCGGTAAAGTGCCAGCAAAAGGCAAAAAAGCCTTTCAATTATTTACTAAGAAAAACAAACAAAGTGGAAAGTGTTTTAGCTGTGGTTATAGCGCAGATGCTTATGCACTGGTTAAGTTTTTAGGAAATTTATCAGAAACAAAGGATCATCCTGAAATTTTAAAAATATTAGCAGATGTCAGTAAGGTTGAAATTAAGTATGAAATTGTGACAGCAGCTCCTACAAAAACCACAAAGGATAAAGCAATCGAAATATCCAATAATAAAAAACTGTTTACTACGACCCATTTTGTCCAACCAGGTTCTTTTGCTGAAGAGGATTTAGTAAAGTCAGGTTTAACTGCTGAGGATTTTTTAACAAAAGTTACGACTGTTATTGATGGAATATCAACAACAGTTGAAATTTTTAGAGCCAGGTCTGCTTCTAAAGATGGCAAATACATTATCCCAGGCGATGATTTAGTTTTCATCTACCAAGGTCTTGACGGGAACATCATGGAGTATCAGCTTAAGGATAAAAAAGGCAATTATATGGGTAAACCCATAGAATTATCAAGGGTTCGATACCAGCACCCGGAACATCATCAGGCAACAAATGGTAAATCAATGAAATATGCTTCACCTTATGGCAGTGGCAGTCAATTATGGTGGCCTAATAAATTAATCGAAATGTATCAATCCGGCACGCAGTTCGATACTTTATATATTCAGGAAGGCGAAAAGAAGGCAGAAAAAGCAACAAAAGCCGGCATGTTAAGTGTTGGTATAATGGGAATTGCCAATATTATGGGTGCTAATAAACAATTGCACCCTGATTTTGCCCTTATCATTAAAAAATGTAAAATCAGGAACATTGTATTTGTGGTGGATGCTGACTGGAATATATTAAAATACGAACCCAGCAATGAACCTAGTAACATGGTTAATTCAAGGGCACTCACTTTTTTTTCAGCAACTAATAATGTAAAAGCCTATTTCCATGCACTTATCAATAATAATATTGATGTCAATGTGCATTTTTCATACATACTACCCAATGAAAATAAGGATAAGGGTATGGATGACTTACTGGCAAATACACTAAAAGGAAAAGAATCAGATTTACTTGCAGAATATGCCATGCTATTAAATACACCGCATGGTTCCGGCACTTATGTCAACACGCACAATATTTCCGTAATGTCTGCTTCCAAATTACAGGAAATATTCAAGATTGGTACAAAGGACCAGTTTGTAGAAGCCAATTTTAACTACCTGAAGGAACTAGAAAAATTTAATTATAATGGTACATGGTTAAAGATTGATGATAACTGTAAAGATGTAATGGCACAAGCCCTTGCACCGGAAGAAGAATTCTATAAAATAAGCTATAATAAAAAAGGTGAGATTGTTATTAAATGGATGCCTTCTAAGTTTCACAAATATCTGGTAAATAATGGAACTGGGCAATATATAATAAGTAAGCAGCAAAGTGCGGTTAATGAATGCCTTATTAAATGTAATGCAGACCTTAAAACAGTAACTAAAATACGACCAAAGGATCTAAGGTTTGATATTCTTCGCTTTTTTGAAAACATTGGTGAATACGACATGTACGACTTTTGTGTTAATAACGAAAAGTATCTTTCAGATAATTCGTTCATTAATAATATAAAATACATTAACGATCAGGTAAATCTGGTTGAAAATACACCCACAAGCCAAAACACCTATTTTAATAATTGCTACTGGCATGTAACAAAAAGTGGTATTGAAAGTAAAAACCTTGCAGATTTGAATGGTTATATATGGCAGCAGCAGGTTAAAGACTTTGCACCAAAACTAGGAAAGGAACCATTGGTAAGATTCGTGAAAATAGATGAATACAATTATAAGCCAATTTTCAGAGACGATTTTAAAAAGGCAGATTTCCTGCAATTCCTCATTAATACCGGAAATGATTATAGGACAATTCCATTTGAAAAACTTACCCCAGAGCAGCTTCAGAAGGTTTGGAATAATCTTGCAAATAAATTAAGTGGCATTGGCTATGCTACACACAGGCATTTTAATCCATCAATAGCCAAGGCGATAGTAGCTACCGACAGCAATGATGCAAGCGAAGGTGAAAGTCACGGACGGACCGGAAAATCACTCTTAGGGCAGCTATTTAAGAATATATGTACTACTTGGGAGATTGATGGTAAAAAGCCGGATATTGATACTGATAAAAACTTATATGGCGATGTCGATGAAAATACTGAGCTCGTTTATTATGACGATACACGTAAAGGCTGGGATTTTGAAAGTGTGCTTTCAAGAATAACAGGCAATTTTAAGATTAGGCAAATGTATAAGGCAGAAATACACCTACCAAGAGAAAAAACGCCTAAATTCTTTATTACAACCAACCATATTATAAAGGGTTATCTTAATTCACCCTCCTTCCGGGATAGAATAAACTATATTCCTTTTTCCAATTTTTATAATGAGAACTGGAAGCCTTCGAACGATTTTAAAAACCTGTTTTTTGATGAATGGGATTGGGAGCAATGGAATCTTTGTTACGAAATGGTTGCTTGTTCCCAGCAGATCTATTTTGAAAATGGGTTAATACAAGGTAATATGGACCTAGTCTCTCAAAAATCATTATATACCGAAATTAGTGAAACAATTGTCAAATGGTTTGATGAATTTTTTATAGATGGAAAAGACAATACAATTCTCAGAGATGAGGGTAAAACTGTTCACCGATTAAATTTAGAAATTGACAAGAGTATAATCCTTACAAAATTTGAATCAGAAAACCGAAAATATGTCAACCAATTTGGAATGACAAGTACAAAATTTAAGCAGAAAATTAAACAATGGTGTGTTTTTCACGGTTTTAAATTCAACCCTAAGGTACCATTAAAGGATAAAACAGGTGAAATTTTGAGTGAATATGGAGGTGATGATAAGCGTTCAGGAAAAGAATATATCACCATAGGTTCAAGTATAGCAAAGGAAGACAGCTATTCTGAAATATTTAATCCTGACTTAATTGAATTTGATGCAAATGTGTTAAAAGTTAATGAAATGACACCTTGGAATTCCCTATAATTGCAAAAAAAGAGCCTAATGAAAACCCAAAACACCAATGACACTGAATATGTCAACCATTTACTTTCACTGATATCCTTACATTCGAAAATATTTTACAGAAGAGATTTAGATTGCGAATTGCAATATCGCACTGCTAAATTTATAGAAAAAACATGTGCAATAGTTCATTCTTTTGACCCATCCATCAATACAACTGATGTTATATTTGAAAGTATAGAATGCTTTAATATCAACAGCATTTTAAACGAGCAGATTGCAAACCTGGAATTTAAATTCTAAAATATTGCCGTTAAAGTTTTAAAAAAGCTCCTTTAGGGGAGCTTTTTTATTAGTACTTATCCTTTAGGATGCCTTATTGGTACTTTTCCCCTTTGAATGGGTTACCCTGCCCCCGCTCCCCCTATCCTATAAGATAAAAGTAAAAATGGTTTTATTTTGTGCTTTCAAGCTATGAATTTTCAGCCGAAAGGATAGCACTTATTTTTTATTCTTTTTCTTTTCTTAAAAAAAACACAAGCAAAAATCGTGCTTTCGTGCTTTACCCTGCCTTCATCATTCTTCATAGCACGAATTAAGCACAATTTAGCACGAAATTTTATACGGTGTGTAATAATCGTGCTAACTGCTATAAATCATTATAATCCACTGTATAAACAATAGTATAAAATTTAAAGGTTTTTGGATAAAAATTAAATAAGTATTGTTTTTTATACTAATTTTGCAAAGACATTATACTTCAATGAATAAAAAGCCAATATTTCTTACCAGTCACGATATAGCAGTATTGGAAGGCTTTAGCTCTATATCCAGCGCCTACAAGAGAATACTATATATCAACACGAAGCTAGAGTGTATAAACAAGCGACAATTAAAATACCCTGGAGTTAGTATAGATAATTATACTTATTTATATGAAATACCCAAAGATCAGGTGTATAAAGCACTAGAAGCAAAAGTTCAATTAATTCTAAAATCTAAAGATGTTAATTTTTTAGAGAATAAGTGTAAGAACAATTATCAAAATTTTCAAAAAACCTTAAAACTAATTGGCAGGATGATAATGAATGCCGTTACGCTATATGACTATGCCGCGTATTATGATATTGATCCTCAGAATATCATTGAATCACTGAAAAGTAGAAATATTATCATAAAAAAGTAAGCTAAAATCAATAACCAATGATAGCACAACTCATACAATTAGTATTAGAACTCCTGAAATACTTAGGATTATTTACAAAAAGAGAAACGAAACGATGTTCCGGAATGCCGCAATTGAATATGCAAATAAATAATACCATGCCGGAATATGCTCCACAACTTGAAAGAATTGGGAATAGATTTTACAATAATCGCAAATGGACACCCGGAAGGAAAATACAGGTGATAACCGCTGCGGTTATAAATTCAGTTGGTGAAGTAACATTCAGAAGTAAACAGATCAGACATACCTCATAATTTATGTTCTCAAAACTCAAAGAACTGCTTACATTATTCAATCAAATTGCCATATTTAAGGAAGGCAAAGATCAATGGCATATAAGTATTGTTATAAATCCAGCTGAAAATCATGAACTGGATGGTTTTACATACGAATTAAAACTATGGTGCAATATTTTCGGTTTTCCTGCTTTTGATAAATCAGAAAAACGAGCCTTGAATACTATTATAAACAATGCTCAAAGAGTTGGCTATCTGAATGAGCACGATTATATCAAAGCTTACGAAATTGTTAATAGGATCATTTGAGCAATGGATATAACAAATAGTTTCTATCTGCTTTCTAAATTTAAGAGAGAAAATGGATTAAATGTAAATGCTAATCCTGTATCTGAATATAAAGGTTCTAAAATTTTCCTTGTCCAGTGCAAACAGTTCTTAACGGACCTCACCCCAGCGCAAATAGTAAAAAAATACAAAAGCAAATTTACCGATGCGGAGGATATAAAGGATGGCACGCTCCTAATAGCCAGAAGTATGGCCAAGGTTAATAAAATAAACACTGCGCTAGGCATTGATGAAGCTATTCAGTATGTCTTGAACCGAAAACAATTTAACCTTTTATATAAGAATTTCGACTTAAAAGACCTCAATTCACCTCAAACCGATTTCAAAACAAAACCGATAGAAAACCATGACTAATGATCCTTTCCTATTTATAGAACGAACCATAATAGCCATGCTATTAATAGTGGGCATACTATTCGATGTATTAATACACTTTCCGATACAAAAAATAGTTCATGGTAAAGGTGTTTCCTATTACTTTAGTGTTATAAAACTATGCAGAGATGCAAATAAAAAGCTTTGTAAAATAAGATGAAAGGATTGGACATATTTAAAAAGGTCTTCCTCAATTAAATTGGGTTTATACTCCGATAATCAGACTGAAAAGGTAGGATCACACTTTTTTTTGTCTATTAATATTTGTTAATTTCTAAAATACCAATAATTGCTATTTCAGACAAATCATTCACACTTGAAATACTAATAGTTGGCTCATTATTTGAAACACTATGCAATAATATTTCGGTCATTGGAAGAAAAGTTCCAGGGGGTGTATGTTGGCTTACTTCTAATTTACGAATGGTGCAATTGGTATCGTATGTATCGTTTATCGATTTATGATGTACTAAGCAAAGATTGTTTGCAGCTTTGCTGTAATCTGTTGTATGGTTAAGAATTAGCCAACTATCAGCATCGTAAAGCGGTAACAAGGCATTGCCTTTTACCTGCACTACAAATTGAGTGCTTAAATAATTGCTTGCAATTATTGGCACTTCTAACCAACCATCGGGCTTTGCAGTCTTTTGGTTTTTTATGAAATTCTTATATGCCTTTTCTGGTGAGTATGCAGGTAGGTATTTAATAAACCTATCTTCAGTAGGAGCATCTGCCAATAATGTTGCTTTAGATTGATGTTTTGCAAATGCACTTTCTGCCTCGGTTATGAACTTTTCAAAATCCCAATAATCATAACCCATTTTATCCATTTGGTTAGAAAATACCAATAAGCCTTTGTAGCCTGTTGTATGTTCATCACCGGGTATTTGTTCTAATCTTTTTAGCAAAGCATTTTTCTTATGGTCGGCAAATACTTCACCTTTGGTTTCAACTATATAAAACTGACCATCTTTGAATAAAAGAAAATCGGGATAATATTTTTTTGAGCCGTACTCAAAAAATACGTTGCGTTGGTTACGAACCCAAAAAGGTTTATTATCTGCTGCAACTTTTTTAAGTATCACATCTAAGTAATCTGCAAAATGAAATTCGGTGTAACTATCAAACTTATCATAATCGTACACTGATTTTTCATACCCATAGAAATGCACTTGTGCATCTATCAATTCTAATGATTTTGCTTTGTCCTTAATCTTCAAACGAAGTTTATTTTCAACTAATTCATCAGGAATTTTTATTTCATAATCTTTAAAGTAGGTAGGTAAGTAAAAACTATCTTCTGCCTGTATTTCTCTAAAGTCTAAATTGAAATAATCCTTCTCAATTTTGTTACGGTAATAATTACAAAAAGCATCCCTAAACAAATTGAAAGCAAGTGTATCGTCAGCATCATCAATACGGTAGTATTGCAAGCCTATTTGATTGAACTTACTTATATAGTTTTTAAATGCTGTCTTTGATGTTTCTGTATCGGGCAAACAAGGCAGGTTCTTTAGAACCCTGCCGTAAATGGTTTTCGTGTCTTTATCTGTTATGGTTAAAGTGGTGGGAACACCACCACCCTGTTGTATTTGTTTGTGATATATTTCTTTGTCTGAAAAAACATCTACCTCTACAAAGAACCTATCAGGTCGGTACTTTAAAAAGCGTTTAATTGTATCGTTTTCGCCTTCAAAGCAATTATCATCAATGAACCTGTTTACAATAGTTTCAGCATCTTTAATTAAGCCTATTAAATCTACTTCGGGTTTACGTTTAAAATCTGCCCTTATTCTTGGTATGCTTTTGTTTTTGAGTAGGTCGGACTTTGCCCGGTTTGTTACTGGTGATTTTTCTTTGTCAAAACTTAGGTACTTATTGTTTAAGCCAAATTCTTTTTGAATAGCCAATATTACTTCCTCAAAGTTTTTCCCCTGGTCGCAGACGATGTGTAATTTTTCTGCATTTGCTTTTAGAATATTGGTATCATCGTCAAACTCCCTTTTATCTTTATTGAGCCTTACACCTCTACCTATAATTTGCTTTACTGATGTTTTAAAATCGGAATTATTATCATTGATTACTGCCATTGAAAAGATGTTTGGTAAATCTATCCCTTCATCTAATCGCTGCATATAAACAACTACCTCCACTTCGTTCTTACGGATATTTAAAAACTTCTTTTCGGTTTCTTTATCTGAATTACCATAATAGAATATTGTGGTATCAGCAACCTGCTGTATGTCTTGCCTTAGCTTTAAAATATTGCTTTGGTATTGTGTTTTGTATTGCTCTGTAAGCAGTGATGTAATTTCTAAATCTTGTTGTTGTATCTTCTGAAGTATTATTTCAATGTTTTCAAGGTCGGAGGATAACTCGGACTTGATATAATTGAAAACCTTTTGAGTGTAAATAGTTTCGTTCTTAACCTTTACAAATGATATAGGCTTTATGTTGGTGCTTTTTGGGTCTAACTTTATTGCTTCTCTTTTCAATAGATGAATGAGAAACAATGTGATTAGTTTTAGTTTTTCAGATTGTGCAATTTCATCTTTCCTTGCTTTGGTTTCACCTGCTAATGCAACTGCCCTAACTAACTTGCCGTGTCCATCTGCTAAAAACCGTTTGATGTCGTATTTATAAACGATGGTTTGATTTTTTTTATCTTGGCCTCTAACATCTTCTACTGCTGTTGCTGTAAACTCTAATGTGGCAGTAGGCAAAAAATTATGTATAATTTTTTTGGCTACGGGGCTTTGATGATGGTGTGCTTCATCGGTAATTATTACCAACTTTTTATCTTGCAAAAACTTCTTTATGCTGATGCTGTTCCCATCTTCATCTTTCCATACTGCATTTTCCCATGTCTTTTGAGTGTTTGAAGCATTTGTACCAAACTTGCTAATGTTGAAAATGAAAATGTTTGCCTCTTTGGTGTCATCAAAAAAGAGATTTTGAGAATAGTTATCGCCTGTAATTAGATTAAATGTAAAAGGAGTATCATCAGCCCAAACACTTTCAAAATTACCTACTTCAAAATTTCGTATTGTCTTTTGGTAAATGTCGGTACTGGCTGGGGTAATGATTAGAAAGTTTTTGATACCAAACTTTTGATTTAAGAAATAGATGCTTGCACCCATCAACATAGTTTTACCCGAACCTGTTGCCATTTCGTAAGAAAGGAATGGTGTTTTTGATTTACTGGCCTTGTCTACTTCTTCTAATAAGTCTTTCTTTTCGGGCTTGTTATCAGAACATTTAAGTAAGTAATCCAATATGTATAAAGCCTCCATTTGATAGTAACGCAAAGGATGCTTGGTAATACCGTTTTCAATATTATTGAAAATGGCATAATCGGATGTTGCAAACAAATTACTTGATTGCATAACCCTTTCAGTATTGTATCGGCTTACAACATCATTGAGCAACTTTCTATGTTTCTCAAAATATGTGGAGCTTATATTTTTTGATGCTTTAGCCATAATTATTTTTCTAATTCTGCGAAAATTGCGTTAGGAATTTTTACTACTTCTAAATCATCGGGCTTACTGTCATAAGCAATCTCAATACCTCTGTTGGTAAAAATATTTATATACTCCGGGGAGTATTTCTTTTTTACTGTTTTATAGATTGATTGCATTTCTTCGTAGGATAGTGTTTCTAACTTTCCTTTAGGCTCATTTAAGGTTATTACAGCAACTCTTTTCTTTGTGCCAATGGTTTGAACACCAACCAACGGTTGGTGCTTCTTATCGGTAAATAATTCGCCTTCCTTAAAGTCAATTGAGGTATCAATAATGTAGTCGTAAGAAGATAAAAAGCTTTCCTGTATAAATTCTTTGCCTAAGCTCCAATTAAAATCACCTGTACCATCTTCATTTAATCTAATGATACTTTCGCCTAAGTGATAATATTTGAATGAGCCACCGCCTTGCCAGTTTGATGAATTAGTAATTCCTGTTTTGTCTTTCCCTGCTAAAACAAGTTTAAGCCTTTCAATAATAACAGTATCAGCATGAGAACCCACCTCAACACCTAACCATTTTCTATTCATTTTGTGCGAAGCTGCAAACGTAGTGCCTGAACCACCAAAAATGTCTAATACAAAATCGCCTTCCTCCGATGCTAATTTTAATACTCTTTCTAATAAACCCTCTGGCTTGGGATTATCAAATACTTTTTTACCAAATAGTTTTTCTAAATCTTGTGTGCCATTTGTAGTAGTTGGTAAATCAGTCCAAAGTGCAGGATTAGGATAATCAGCTTCTAAAATTTCATCAAGCCATAGTGTAGTGGGTGTTGTTCCTTTTCCTTCTGCATCAACCCAAAATCTTTTTAATTGTGGCTTCGTTTTACCTTGCTTCCCAAACACAATTCTGTTATCTGCAAGTAGCTTTAAATATTCCTTTTCTTCTGTTCTCCAACATCTACCACTTGGCGGTAAATGATTTACCCCTGTGTTTGGATTGTGGATGAGATAGGTTAAATTAGGACGTAAATTTGGAGCATCAAAAGGGTCAGCAATCCATTTGCCTCTTGGATCATTATCTGGGTTTGAAAATTTATCTTCGTTTGCATCTAATTTGAAATCTGCTTTGTTATTTACTTCAATATTTTTTGCATAAAGCAGAATATGATTAGTAGAAAGGGAAACAAACGTATCGTTTGAAACTGATTTTCTACTCTGCCAAACTATATCACCTAAAAAATTACTCTTTCCAAATATTTCATCCATCAACAACTTGCAATGAAATGTTGCATTATCATCAAGAATTATAAAAATATATCCATCTTCCCTTAAAATTTCATGTATTATAACAAGCCTATCCCTCATTAAAGTAAGCCATGATGAAAGTTCTAAATTATCATCATAGTTTAAAAACGCCTTACCAGTATTATATGGAGGGTCAATGAAAACAACCTTTGGTTTTTGTAATTCGGGTTTATTAGACAGAAGTTTTTTAATAGCATTTAATGCTAATAAATTATCCCCTTTTATAAGTATGTTTTCAATTGAAGCATCGTCTTTTGAAAGTTCCTCAATTGTATATTCTTTTACTATACCGGGCAATGAACCAGCTTTGTCATTTGCAACTGCATTAAATATCTTTTGAAAATTAAGTGGTCGGGCTTCCTTTACTCTTATGTCGTTTCTATCAACCCAATATGGTTTCAAGCCTCTGCCTTCCTCGTCTATTATTTCATAGAAAAGTGCTTCATCTTTGTTTACCCAATTTATTTTAGGTGCAGGTATATCCGTAGCCGTTTTTGTATCTGCTTCGGAACGAAGTAGAATAGCTTTTTGTTTGTTGTACCAGTCTAATGATAAACTGCCCTTATATTGCTTTGCCATAATTAATTATTTTCTCTTTTTAATTTTTCAAATTCCCAATTCCATCTATTAGGATGAACCATTACAATTATCAATAGACAACTTAATATGTATTTGATTTTTTTCATAATAAGCTTTACTTTTTGGTTGTTTTGAACCTACAAGCACAAGTAGGGTCGTTACAGGTTTTCTCTAAATTATTGCCTCTTATATCATTTGCCGAATTACGGATTTTCTCTTTCATGGTATCTAAATCTTTTGTGCTTAATTCGGTTCTGTATGGTTCGTTTTTATCTAAATTGTAAATCTCTAAGAAGTCGGCATTTTCTCCTGTTAGGGCTTTGTAACCTAAGGCGTATAATTGTAATTGGTCAATGGTTGCCAAATACTCCTGTGCTTTTTCGGTACTCTTAAAGTCAATGATTGTTTTCTCTACTGTGCCATCTTGATTTTTCTTTTTGATTAAATCCATTTTACCATTTACCAAAATTCCATCGCCTAAGTCTAATTGTATATCCTGTTCGGCATACTCAATGTTTTTAAACTCATTCAAATTGCTATCATAGTAGATGTTTACGGCCTGTTCTGCTTTATCACTCATGCTTTGTTCTATGGTAGGTATGGCATAAGGAAAATGCAAATGTTTTTGCAATAGTGCTGGCAATTGTTCTTTGGTAATTATGTTACCCTCTAAAAATTCTCTGTGTATTTCCATTAGTGCATGATGTATTGAAGCACCATAACCAATTCTTGCCCCGAAGCTGGACTGAAAGCCGTAAAAGCTTTCAAACTTGAACCTGTAAGGACAATCAAAGAATGCTTTAAGTAAAGAGAAATTGAGTGAAATATTTGCAATCTCTAAAGATGAAGCAGGTGGTAGTTTAGCCCTTTCTGAATAATCTCTATCCAATGAACTAAAAGCATAAGTTGACTTACGAACCTCTGAACCAAAAATACTTTCCTTGCCCTGCTGCCTACCATCTGGAGCCCTACTAATCATTAGGAATTTCTTTGACCTTGTAATGGCTACATACATTAATCTTCTTTCATCTTCTTCACCAGGGAAATATCTATCCACATCAATAATTAAAACCTTGTCAATGTGATGCCACAACTGTTTGCCACCGGGTTGTTTTGTTGGTAGATAATTTTTATTTAAACCGGGTACAAATACTACTGGAAATTCTAAGCCTTTTGATTGGTAGATACTCATTATTTGCACCGCATTTGGTGTTTTGTAAGTATTGTTCAGCCAACCTTCGGAATAATTATCAGTAGCGGAATAGGTAAGGAAATTTAAGAAGGTAGCAATTTTGTACAATGGATCGGACTTGTAGTAAATGGTTTCAAAATCATAAATGATTTTTGAGAACATACCTAAATTATAAAAAATAACTTCTGCGGTACTGTAGCCAACTGCTTCGGGGTGTTCTTCGCTTGGAAAAATATCTTCCCGTACACCAATAATATCAATGAAATCAGTAAAGAAAGTTTGAAAATCAAACCTTTCATAATAACTGTTTGAATTGGCAATGTGCTTATCTAAAAAATCAACTCCCTTTTCTAAATTTTCATCAGTAATAAGTGGACTTAAATTTTGCCAATAGTCTTTTAAAACTCCTTTATCAATTTGATTGTATAGGTATTGAAATATGGCTTGTGATGCCCTTACTTCTAATCGTTGAAATAAATTGTTTATGCCTGTAATCACAAAAGGAATACCTGCTTGTGTAAATGCTTCAACTATTGCTTCTGCCTTTTTCCACTTACGGACCAACACAACCATATCGGAATAGTTAAGCCCTCTTTCTGTTGTATCTTCTTTGTCTTTAAAAGCTACCCCACGAAGTTGATTTATCTTTTCAATGATAAAGGCGTTTTCATCTGCAACACTTGTAAACTGATTGTACAAAATATCGCCTCTTTCATACTGCTGAAAGCCTTTAGCGTTCATTACTTTTGGCAGCCTTACCGTGTTGTTAGTAATGCTTTTAATTGCTACATCTACAACTGCATTTGTAGAACGAAAGTTATCTTCTAATGTAACTGAATGAACATTATCGTACCGGGTAGTAAACTGCTGAATGTAGTTGATGTGTGAACCCCTCCATTGAAATATTGTTTGGTCATCATCGCCTACAACACAAATATTTGCACCCAAATTGTACAACTCCCTTACTATGCTTTCTTGAACTGGATTTACATCTTGGTACTCGTCCACAATTAAGTAACCAATATCACGGGTTATTTTGCTCCTAAAATTCTCATCAGATTGGAGGCAATGCACAGCATCCGACATAATCATTGTGAAGTCAAAGTAGCAATGTTTTCTAAGTACCGTTTCGTACTTATGCAGGGCTTCAAAAAGGTTTGGTGGCACATCGTCCCTGTTGTGAAATTGTGCTTCTCTAAGCAGGCTCATAAGGGCTACAAACCGCCCTGTATCTTTAAACCTTTCCATCGAAAGGTCTTGCATCCCAATTTGTTTGAAATTCTTATCTACAAACAGTTTTAGTTTTATTTCATCTAAAACACTGAATTTTTGATATTCGTATTTGTACTCCTGTAAAGCATTTAAGCACCAGGAATGTATTGTGCCTACATACATATCTGCAATGCCTTGTGTATCGGGCAACTGTTCTTTGCAAAGTTTTAATATTCTTGCCTGTAATTCTCCTGCTGCTTTTTCGGTGTATGTAAATGCAATTATTTTAGATGGGTGAACTCCTGTTTTGAGAATTTCAATTATACGCTGTGATATTACCTGTGTCTTACCCGACCCGGCACAAGCAATTATTTGAAGATTGCGGTTTAAAGTGGAGATTGCCTCCTGTTGTCTTGGTGTGTAATTTGGCATATTTCTAAACGCTATTTCTTTTTAGTTTTTGTAAAATTATTATTGCAAATAATAATTTTTTTGTTATTTATAAATGTTTCGGACTTGGTATATGTTAGTTGATAAGAAGCTGAATAAATTATTTAACCACTGAACCGCCAATTCCTTGTATGCGCTGTTATGGACTGAGCTTCTTTTGGTCGTTATTTTTTTATATTCGCTATACACTTGTCTGTAGCTGTTGTTCCGGCATTTCGTCATACGTCTTGCCGTTTAAAAGTCTACCGTTTGCTTTTTTATTTCGTCCACCCCATTGTTTAAAAAAGAATGCAACATCTGATTTTTCACATTGCTCTTGAATGTCTAAAACCCAGTCAGCGTCCATTGGTCTGGGTCTGTGTCCGCTTTCTCCACCTACAATCACCCAGTCTATTTTCTTTAAGTTTAGTTTTGGTAGAGGTCCAATTAGAGGTTCGCAAGATAAAAATTTAACTCTTGCTTTTGTCTTCCGAAGAAAATCAATTCGGTCAATTACACTTTCATTTTCTACCGAAACTCCCATCCAAATGTTATGTGTCCATTTTAGTTCCTTTTGAACTTCAAAAAGTCTTTCTGCTCTTTTCGTCAGAATTTGAAAAACGTGATTTGGGTTGTCGTTCATTACCTTAAAGACTTTCTTAATAAAATCAAGCGGAATGTCTTTGTGAAAAAGGTCACTCATTGAGTTTACGAAAACAATTTTTGATGATTTCCAAGTGTAAGGTATGTTGAGTTGGTCGGGATGGGTTCTCACTTTAAAAGCATCTTTGTATTTTTCAACACCCATTGCTTTTAGTCTTTTGGACATTATTTCTGCATAGCAGAATTTACAGCCACTTGAAATTTTTGTGCAACCCGTTGTCGGGTTCCAAGTCATTTCAGTCCATTCTATTGATGATTGAGCCATTTTAGTTATTATATTTTTTGACAATATCACTTCCGATTTTTTCGGCAATTTTATTGTTCGAAGTTAAGAATAAATGATACATTATTGAGTTACTTGAATTTTTTAATTCGTATGGTTTAGAAACAAATTCAAAAACTTCTTTCAGTCTTGATTTATAAAGTTTTGCGGAATTTTCTATAGCATCCTTTTCTTTCTCAATAAAAGTTATGTCTTCAAATAGAGTCGCCGTTTTTTTGTAAAAGCGTTTTTCAATTTCTATTCGACTTAATCCCAGAAAAATTTCAAGCTTTTCTAACCAAGCATCAGAAATCTGTCCATTCTTTTTAAGTAGTCTGTTTACACCAAGTCCGGTAGGAACAAGTATCCACATATCAATTGGAAGTCCCCTAAGGCTTTCAATTGAACGCCATTCAACTTGCATTCCACAAGGGTCAACGTATGCAAGGGTTCTAACATTTTTATTCTTTGGGTCTCGAAGAAAATTTGCTAGGTCAATAATTTTTTTGTTGCAGTCGTCACACTTTATATAAATTGTTTTACTCGGAAATGCATTTTTTGTATTCTCTTCAAGTAAAGCAAAATTATTTGGGTCTTTCTCAACGAAATAATAGCTGTCAAAAGGTCTAGGCTCTGAGATTTCAATAATCCGTCTTGCAGCTCCAACAGTTATTTCAATATCTACTTTTTTATCCTTAACAATAAAGCCACTGCCCGCAAAACCGTCAAAATACATAAGTTTAAAAAACTTACGGTCTTTCATTATATTTAAATATGCTTTTGCATATTCAACCAAAATTTCAATTTTTATTTTTGTCCAATCTCCACCAAAATTGTTCATAGGTCGGCTATTATAAATGTCTGTTTGTTGTTGTTCGAAAGGCCGTCACAGCCTTGCCCATAAAAAGTATATACTCCTGATAAAACCTCTGTTCTACTTCCATTTTTTGGTGTATAACCCTGATATTCAAAAGGGTTTACTTTTCAAAAGTATATGATTCTTTAAATATATCCAATTCTAAGATTACTAATTTTTTTAAGATCCTTTATAACCTGAAAAATTTCTTAAAAATTGAATGGTGGAAAATAACTATAAAATTAGCTATAAACCTTCAAACGCTAGACTATTACAATATTGACAATGACATGAGTAGTTGTTTTGCTCTACTTATTGGTAGCGAAAGCAACTTATCACATGTCAGAAAGTAAATCTTGGTTATTAAAACTTGCAATTGGAGCTGCTGTTACCGGAGGTATTGGTGTATTTATATCCAAAGCTGCCAACTTTAAGACCAACTTTAAATTCGATTTGTCCAATTACAGAGCGCAAAAGTTAACAGGTATAAGCACTTTAAGCACCGTTGCAGAATGTAAAATAACCAATGGCAATAGCCTAGGGCTTAATATTACCAACCTTTTTGTACAAATTCAATACCTGGAGAATAAGTTCTGGTATGATTTAGCAAAGTCACCCATTATAGTGCCTTCGCTTACTGTACCTGCAAATAAGGTATTCAATACTTCCATTACTTTAAATTATTCTCTACTCAGCTTTCCATACTTCCTGCTTGCCAAAATGTTTACAGGAACTCCTCTGAAAGTAAAAGTAATTTCAAAATTCGATATAGCTGGTGTTACGCAAACAGTGCCAATCGAATTAGAATTGGCAATACCATCTGCAATTTCATCAATTATTAAAAACTTATTGCCCAAGAATGTTAGTGGACTTGGCGAAGCTAATGTTGGTAGGCTTATAAAAACTGCCATCAGGAAAAGGATAATGCAACCGCCACAAAGGTTAACTATACCTAATCAGATGCAAAAAAGGTTGGTTCAAAATAAAAAAATATTACTTCATGTTTAAAGGACTAGGATATACAGCAGGTAAAAAACGCATTATAAAGGATGGCAGTCGATACAATTCCTTAATAGTTGGAATGGTAAAGAACACCAACCCTATTATTAATCAAGCAGCAGATACCTATGACACTGTTAAGCTTATAAAGGATATTGTAAATGATACCCTGCCTCAAACTAAAAAACTTTCTGATTTTCTTTGGAGCGAAGCCAATGGTGATCTAAACAGGTTTCTATTCCTAATATGGAAATTTTTATACGATCATGTGGACTATGAACTCGATTCTGCCGATATGGAGCAATTGAGAGAACCTGTGAGAACATGGAGGGATAAAAAGGCAGATTGCGATTGTTATAGTTTATTTATTTCAAGTGTCCTTACCAATAAGGGTATTCCACATTCATTCCGTATTGTAAAAATGAATGGGAAAAGCTATTTCCAACACATTTACATAGTTGTACCTAAAAATGGTAAAACCTTCGATGGAGATGATAATAAAACGTATTACACCCTCGATTGCGTTGTGGATAACTATAACTACGAGCCCCCGGGCATTACATTTAAAACTGATATAAAAATGACAATACAAGTTCAACGATTAAACGGATTTGGAAATACTGACAAAGGATTTCAGTGTATTCATGGCGCAGAATTTACCACTTTTGGAAACTTAAGAGGATTAGGTTTAGCTTTAGGATGCTGCGAAGCCGATAAAGTTGCGGCCCTTCATAGCGATTTTAACAATCGACTGAAACAATTTTTTATAAATTCCAGAGAAGCAATGGTTAAAAGCCCAAGTTATTTACCTGGTAAAGCTGCTCAATACATTCGCGATGTAAATGGATTGCTTTCAGTATGGAATGATGAGAATGCCAAAATAAACGCACTGGAAACCTTATCAAAGGTATGGAGTGATGAAGCAGACAATCTGGAAGCTGCCAGAGCAATAGGCAGAACCATTGGATTAAGGGAAGCTCGTATCAAAAAGGTTAAAGGTGGACCGTATTTGCGTTTTAAACGTGGTGTTACTGTTTTACCAAATGGCATTATCAAATCTCCAGTTGAAGGTGAAATATCCGTATTACCTCATGCTCACCGTATGGGAGATATACAAGGTCAGGATTTGGGTAGCATATTTTCAGGGCTTGGTTCTACTGATGATGATCTGGTTCTATTAGATGGTTATCGTGAGGATGATGAACATGATTTATCCGGTGTAGATGGCCCTGAGGATATTGAAGAACATTACCTGATTGAAGGTCTTGATGGATTAGGTAAAAAAGCTAAAATATCCTTTAAGCCTAAAAACGTATTTAAAGCTGCGACCAAAGCAGTTAAAACTGTCAATAAAAAGGTTATTGACACGCACAAAAAAGTAGGTAAAAAAATTGTAGCAAAAGCTAAAAAGGATGCTAATAAATTTGTTAAAGTAGCGAAAAAAGTAGGCAAGCTGGTTGTAAAATTCGACCCTTTGGCATCTACGATCAGAGCAGGATTACTATTCTCTTTGGCTTTAAATATGAATAAATCAGCAGAAAAACTGATTGTAGCCTATGGTTCAAAAGAACAGGCCGCCAAAATAGGAATAGGCGAAAGCGACTGGAAAGCTGCAAAAGACAAGTTGGCAAAAGTAGAAAAACTGTTTGCTGATAAATTGCAAGGAAGTAGAAACAATATGAGAAAAGCAATTTTTAAAGGCAAGAAGGCAAAACGTATTGCCAATAAAATGGGCTTAAATGGTTTGGGAGTTATTGCAGCAACTACTATTACACTTGCTACAACTATTATTACAGCAGTTGCAGGTATCATTAAGTCATTGGCATCCCCAAAAGTAAAGGATATGCCAGGCGATAATGTCAATCCCGAAGATCTACCTGAAGTTGATGTTAATGCAACAGATGCAAGTTTACCTGAAAATGATTCAACTGATAATTCTAAACCGCAAGAAAACGGAACAATTGTAAATGATATTGAAAATAGTTCTGATAAAAAATATCAGGATCATAGTTCAACATCAGATATAACTAATACAGATGCAAAACAAGACAGTAAGCAAACGGATATCACAGACAGTAATTCTGAAACTGATCAAAGTAGTCGTGATGGTGATGACAAAAAAAACAACACCGGTTTGATTGTAGGAATTTTAGCAGTACTGGGAGTCGGAGTCGCTGCTGTTGCACTAAAACCTAAAAGATTAAATGGCTTAGGCTGCAATGATAAACCAAATATAGGAGAAGTGGAAACGCCAACAAACAGTAATGATGTAACTGAATTATCCGGAAGCGGAAATCGCAAAAAGCGGACTATCACAATGGACGTATAAAAATAACAATTAAAAAAATCAAAAAAAATAACACAAATCATGTTAGCAATTCCAAACACAAAACAAATCATCAATGCAGGTACAAGTACCGGAGCAATAGGTGTCGGTTTGATAGTAGGTAAAATCCTGCAATCTACTGTAATGAAAAATGCCGAAGGCAAAGGGTTCATACCGGACAATCTTATTACCAATATAGCTGCAATGGCTGTTCTGGCAATAGGTTCAATTCTTGTTCCCAACAAATTTGCAAGTTTAGTATTAGCAGCAACAGCAGGTTACTTCTTAATCCGCTCTGTAAATAAAGGAACAGAAAAACTGTCAGGTCTTGGTTCAATTACTGGAGGTGTTAAAGACTTCTTGGCAAAGTATGTTCCCCAACTTGGTGAAGCAGATGAAGAATTAAATGGTTCAAGTCTTAATATGCTTAACTATGGTTATGGCAATATTACCGAACCTGCGCTTTTGCCACCTGCTGAAATGGAAATGAATGGTATGCAAGGCTTGTTTGGTGAAGCGGAACCGGTTGATGGCTTTAGTAATGTAAACAGACGTGCAACAATTGCACTTCCTACCTCAAGGTTGTTTTAACGACTGTAAAAATATAAAGAATTGGAATTTGATGATGGCTTAATCGAAACAAACCAAAATCAAAAAAACCAATTAAAATGAACGAACAAAGATTCACCCAACAACAGTCTCAAAATGCACTAACTGCTATTGCGACTGAATTGCAATTATCCGGTAGAACCGATATTGCTACCGCCATCACTTCAGGCAGAAAACGTGCAGTTGAAAACACACACTACTTCCGTAAACCCGTAAGTACAACAGCCGGAGATTTAACAGGTACGATTAAATTAGTTGAAGAAACTGATGTATTCGCTAAAGGAAAAATCAGCTTATCTGCAGGTAAATTACCTTCAGGTACTATTATGGCGATTACCAAAATCGCTTTGGAATATTCATCTCACGCTTCAGATACCGATGCTACAACAAAAGTATTTAACAACAATATTTTTGATGCCGAGGCTTATGCAGCAGGTACTGTAGATTTAAACTCAACAGAAACCGGTAACCAGTTGCTTGGTGTGAGTTCAAGACGTGTGCCTATTAAATTGCTTAACGCCACTTTCGTCCTTTTTCATGGTACAAACCCCATTGCAAAAGGTATTGTAGGAGATTTCTTCAAAGTTGGCGAGAAGGACTTTTCTGAAGGATTAGGCGCAGAAAACAAATCACTTTTCAAAACCATTCAGCCACTGTATGTTGCCGATGATACTGCAAAGTTCGATTTAGTGATCGATATGCCCTCCACTGGTTCAGCAGGTTCCTTAATCCACTACTTAGGATTCAAACTGTTTGGTATGGAAATTATCGACAGATAATCACTATTAAAAACGAAAACACAAATCAATAGAAGCTCACTCACCCTTAACAAAAGTGCGTGGGTGAGCTTTTTAATATTCTTAAATTTAATACGCAATGAAATTTTTAAAAAGAACAAAAAGCCTTACAATAACGTACCCAATAGGCACAAATGCAGGCGTACAGGAAACAAACTTTTCACTGGACAAGGACATGGATACCGTTGAAGCAATTGGCTTTACAGAAACTTCTGGTTCCGCAGCGCAAGCCTATAAAATTGGCCTTAAGAACACTAACAATGGTATTAATTTTATTGATCCTATTGATAAGAACTTTTTATTAGCTGCCAATTCGCAAAAGATAGATGACAGGTTTTATCGTCCTGGTTACATTGAAGCAGCTGGAAAACAAATTACAGTTCAAATTGAGTTTGCTGCTATCAGCACTGTTGCTATTACTGTGAATGTAGCATTTGAACAACAAAAGAAACTAAGCGACTAGCAGTATGTGTCTATTTAAAGACTATGGCTATGAAGTAGTAGTAAATCAATTGAGTGGTGATAATACCGTTTTACCATCTAAAGGCAGATTTGATGTTCGTGTTGAAAATACTGGAGAAACATCTCTGTTTATAGGAGGTGTTGGTGAAATCGTACCGGGTAGTGAAAAGTGCATTGGTATTTCACAAGTGCCATGTGCAGTTGATTTAGCTATTACTTATGCTTCAGATGAAAGTGGTACACTTAAAAAACAATGCACTGTTTATTCAAACAGATTGGTTTGTATGGACTGGAATTGCTTGAATGGCTAAGAGCATTGAAGATATAGCCAATGTTGCCAAACTAAGTGGTTATTTAAGCATAACCACAGAAAGTGGCAATGTAATAGCCGAAAAGGTATCTGCAAAAGATTATCCGAACCTATCTGAAACACTAACAGAGTATTCCAAAAAATCGCCTTTAAAAATAAGTATTTTCAAAAAACACCTAAATAAATATAACCTATTGAATGATGAACCTTTTTTAATAGCTAAAACCGAAACCGAACCAACCCCTAACCCTCAAAAAAAAACCGCAATGATCAGTGATAAACCATCAGGTAATTCTGAACAATACATTTGGCAGAATATGCTGAATGAAAAGCAGAAAGAAGTTAATAAACTTGAAAGAGTTTACGATAAGCTAGTTGATAGGTATGAAGAAAGCCAAACCCAAAGAGGACAACTTCAGGCCACTATTAATGAACTTACTGTTAAAATAAATACTGCTGAAAAAGAAAAGGAACTGGCATTACTTACCGCCAATGCCACTAACAAACAGTCTTTAAACGGATTTGTTACAGATGCTTTAAAACCCGAAACACTCACCGGCATTGCTGCTGTATTCTCAGCGATAAAAAACGGAACTATGCCAGCTACTTCTTCAAATTCTATGGTGAGTGACCTTACCCAACAGAAAAAGGACAGTTTGGTTGCGTTTAAAGATGTTTTGGTAAAACTAACAGATAAGGAAGCAATAAAACTCGCTGTAATAGTTGCCAACTTATCCAAAGACCCGGAAGATATTGAAGAAGCCTTTTCAAAATTAAATTTAGATAACCTAACCGAACAATAAACCTTAACTAACTAACCTATGACACAAAATATTACCATCAAGATTCCTATTCTTAAAGCCAAACCGGAAGTAGTTGCTGCACTTCAATCAATTGCAGAAACTATTAGTGAAAAAAACCTGATAGCAGTTGCTAAAAAATGCACAAAACTTGGGGACGATATTAATGGAAAACTGGATACCGGGTTATCCTTTATTTAATACATTCACTCATGGAAACCACATCACAAAATAAACCGGATCTATTAAAAAGCGTTAGCAATATTGCTATTGCCGGAGCTGTGGTATACGGTATTTCGCAAATAGGGAAACTATTTGGGAAAAGTGATGCTTCTAAAAATACGCAAGATGATATAAAAAAATCGGATGATTTACTTAAAAAGTTGACAGTAAAACAAAGCAATCTACTATTGGAAGCAATCTATTATAAAAATATTGCAGATAATATATACTCTGAGCTTCAGGATAGAATTCCGCTTACAAATATCTATTTATATGATTTCGATAAAATATACAACTGGCTATCTCCACTCAATATAGACGAGTTAAGGCAGGTTGCTAAAGATTTTGGCACTCGTCAACAATACCTTTTTCTGATTTTTGGCCTATCAGATCACCAGGGAACCTTGTTTGAGTATTTTGAATTTATACTGAAGGAGGATGAAATATTAAAACTCAGAAAACTATTTTATAATTCTGGAATTTGGGGAAGTATGGCATTAATTGATACAAGGGAAACTGAAAGAATGAAAGACTGGAAAGCATTTGTTAAAAGCGATATTGGTAAACCTGTTTATTCATATACGCTTTTGAAGCTGCAAACAATGGGTGCTTTCATCAATAAAGTCTGGACTCCAAAATATACCACGCTTCGTATGGTTGGTTTTGGTAAAGTAGGTGCAATTATCAGTGTGGACCCATCCGGAACAATCCAGATTCAGATAACCGACCAAAGACTTAAAACCATCAATGGCAATAGTGCCTATGGTTCTAAATATTGGGTAAATGGTAATAATTGGCTTAAAACAGCCCCTCCAAATTCAGATAAATATCCTCATTAAATAGCATTATGAAACCAACAAACATCTTATTAGGTATAGCAGCATTGGTAGGTATAGGAGTAGCAGCATCAAAAGCGACTAAAGAAAACACAAGCGCACAAGATGACCCTACTCCTACACCTACAAATACTGATTCTAAAGCTCCAAAGGACTTAAATGCATTCCCGCTTACCAATGGAAGTTATGGCAGCAATGTAAGGGAATTGCAAACATTGCTTAATTCCTATTTTGAATACAATGGCATAAAAACCAAAATAGGGGTAGATGGCCAATATGGTGGACAAACAGAATTGGCAGTAAAATCCTTATTTAATATTTCGAGAGTAACACAAAATCAGGTGACCTGGCTAAAAACTACCATTGCAGCATACAAACTGGCCAAAACAATAAACGACCTGAAGGTATATATTGGAAGGACCGTAAAACTTATAACTCCAAAAACACTTATCATGTTTCCGGCATCTGCTAAAGCGCCAATTACCGGACAATCAATAAAACTTTCAAATGGCTATTACATTCAAAACAGTGGATTGTCAAAGTCATTTTTACTAAATACGCCATTTAAAGTTGCATACGAAAGTGATTTGACTGTAATCCTGGATTATGGTTCAATAATTAAACCTGATTTGAATTCAGGAAAAATCGGTTCAGATAACAGTTTAATCACCTCGTCAAGATATTTTCTTGCTTACAAAAAGGACATTAAAATAATTGCGTAAGAATGGCAGATTTTTTACCCATATATAACAGTACATTAAAAAAAGAAGGTGGTTATCAAGCCGACCCTTCCGATAGTGCGAACTATTGTTATTCTTATATAAAAGGCAAACGTACCAGAGGTGCATTAATTGGCACGAACAAAGGCATATCTGCCACTGCATTGCAGGTTTATCTTAAAAGATGCCCGACAGTAGCTGAAATAAAAGCTATAACACCAGAACTAGCTTATAAAATATTTAAAGCTAATTATTGGGATAAAATCCAGGGTAGTTTGATTAAAGATCAATCAGTAGCGCAAATGATATTTCAAATGCGTATAGGTTCCGGTAATCTGGTGCATTGTAGGCAAGCTATCAATTTACTTTGTCTCCAGGTATTTAAGAAAAAACTGATTTACGAGTCAGGTATGAATATGCAAGTACCTGCTAATTGGCAGTATGAATTTATACCATCCAGTATAAATGTTATCAATTCACTTCCTGCTGAAAAATTATTCAATACACTTAAAACAGCCCATTCAGCCTATTATGATAAAATAATAAAGAATGACCCAAAACTTGAAAAATTTGAAACAGGATGGAAAAATAGACTAGCCAGTATAGAGTATACACCTGCTGAAAAAATAGGTGGAATAGGTGGTTTTTTTTTGCCCTAACAATTATTGCACTAATAATAAATACTAAAACAAACAACCATGTGTAACGAAGTAAATTGGAAATACCTCAACGAATTTAAAACAGTAACTATTGTAAGTTCGACACTTATATTTAATGGCTTAGGTAAACCCATTCACAATGTTAAAACAAGTGCAGCAGCTAATTTTACATTAGTTTTAAAAAGAATATCAAATGGCGGTAATTATAACCTGATAGTTTTAAAAAGCATTGCAGGTGATGTGGTTATTACACTTCCTGCAAGCAGCAAAATATCAGGAAGTGCCGACACAACTATTACCTTAACTGGCGATGTTAATACATCCTTTTGGATTAATTTTACAAAAGACGCTACTTACAATTATTTTACCGTTACTGGCTCAAGTGCAAGTGGTGGATCTGGTGGAGTAGTTATCGAAGAAGTAACAGCAAGCCGAATGTTAACTATTTTGGATAGTGGAAAACATCTCATTTGCAATAGTGAAGCTCCAATGACAATAACCATTCCCGCAGGATTACCAAAAACACCTACGGCATTTAACTGTGTCATATATCAAAAAGGAAATGGTAAAATAACAATTTTACCTGCCGGTGGTGTTACATTGAATGAACCGGACCTGCAATACTCTACAGCTAAAAAATACGCAACGATCGGTGTTTTAAACAATGGCTTAATCTTAGGGGATGAAATATATACTTTAACTGGATATACAACTATATAAACATGAGTGTTATTAAATTTCCATATATAGCCGGAATAATGAGTAGCAGAAGTAGGCGACACGCAAAAACAGTTGCATTTGTCAATGCTGCCAATATCACAAACACAAACTTAATTACGGCAATTGACACCTTCTTTATTACAATTGATTCGGTAATAAATAAATGTGAGTATATAAAATTTGATATAACTGATTTAACTGGTGGTACTAATTCGCAAAGATTATCTCAAATGAAATGGAACGCAGTTAATCCGGTAGATTCTGATTCCGCATACAGAAGCATTTATATTAATGCACCTCTTGCGAATACAAATGGAATAACATTCGATGGTATCTCCCAATATGAAAACACAAAATGCACACCTTCAAACTGCACTAGAATAACTTCGGCTGTTACATCATTAATGCGCTCAAACAAATGGATATCTGGCTATGGAAGTATTCAAGGTGGAGCAGTTGGAACAGGCAATTGTTGCACTGTGTTAAGTGAAGTTTGGGGTGGTGATTATAATTTATTTGGCATCAATACAGATGGTCAGGGAGCAGTAGCCTACCAAGCCGCAGATGGAATTTCAAAGAACTCATTAACTACCGCCTATAGGCTTACTTATGGAGCCAATATTATTAGGCGAAATAATGTATTTATTATCTCCATAGGAAGGCAATCTAATGGGAATCTTACAAATCAAGCTTTATACAGGGGTTGTTGGAATAACTTAGGAACCGAAGCAGGGTTTGCTAATTGCAGAATGAGTGGTGAAATATTTGGCGCATTTGCATCAATCTCTGAAATATCATTGGTAGAAAATGCACTCAACGACTTTAATAAAGAAGTAGAATTAATATTCGGATTAACAGTTGGAACAAGAAGTAACTATTAAATAAAAAGTATATGGCAGAAACTAAGAAAAAACATTATGTAACACCTTTAGAAGATGTTGCAGAAAATCAAAGAAAGCAAAACGGGGATGGGATGCAATTGTTTTACAGGAAAAATAATACTGGAGAATATGTAACACCAGAAGGTTCTGAGTTAGAATTTCCATTAATAGATTGGAAAAATCTATCAGCTAAAGAACTTGGAATTTCAGATTTTCCGGCGGAAACACCAGGTGATCCAAAAGACATTAATCCCAAATAAACCACACCAATACTTGTATACCCGCAATTAGATATGACAAAAGCAAATTTTCGATACATACTACAAACTTTATCAGTGATAATAGTTACGGCTGTAATTTATATAATCATTCAAAAGTATAAAGTAAAAAATGACAGTATTATCCAGGTTAAAAATGCAGATACAACAATTGCTATTACTCACTTTACAGATAGTACAAGTCATGTAATTAATAATATCAATTATTACGTTACAAAAACAATCACAACCAATATTCCTGCGGTTATTGATACTCAGGCTGTTCTTAAAGATTATTATTCCAAAAAAACAGGGAGCAATAATTACAGGGATTCAAATATGTCAATAACTGTTTTTGATACCCTATTCAAGAATTCTATTGTAGGTAGAGGTTTAAATTATAAAATATTAAGACCTAACACCACTATTGAAAAGACTATCACAAATACAGTTACAAAAACCATTGAACGAAAGTCAAGAGATTGGTATGTGGGAAGCGGTTACACCACACAATACGGGATTTATCCTACACTATCATTCGTTACAAATAAATGGCAAGTAAACACTGGAGCATTTTATTTTAATCCCAAAAATCAAGTTTATCCATTCATTAATTTACAAATCAAAATCAAATAATCAACCATGACAACAAAATCAAAAGCAGCCTCTAAAGCAAAAACCAAAGGTAAGAAAGCCCCTAAGTCTGCTAAAAAAGCAGCACAAAAGGAAGCAGGAAAACCAGATGAGCAGGTAATTCAATTTCATAGAAACGTGAAATTTTCAAAAGGGTAAAATCAATTAACAATTAAATAAACAAAAAAAACATGCCACTTCCAATTCTAGCAGTAGGAGCTATCGGTGCAGGTATCGAAGCTCTAACAGGTGTTGTACGTAAAACCGTTAAAGGGCTTAAGGGTAAAACTACAAAACGCAAACCAAAAGCGAAAGCAAAACGGAAAAAATCATCCTCTTCAGGCAAAAAAGCTAATGGAACTTTGAAAAAAGGTTTCCGTTATGCAAAAGGCGGAAGAGTTGTAAAAGCAAAAGGTTAGTAAGGTTTGAAATTCAGTGCGGCGAGGGTTTTCCCTTACCGCATTGATTTCATAATTGACATAGCCCATTAAATATCCCTAAAAAACCCTTAAACCTAACCAATGATACTTAAACAAATAAAACCAGACACCTTCGACCTAAGATCGATTAAAATGAATGAACTGGAACACGTTATACAAGGCTTACAATTATTGCAAGATAACAATACCAACATTCTGAACAAACCGATAACCGAACAACAAAAAATTTACATTGATGCAATGATGGCAAATTCCAATATTACTGAAGATAAAAAGATAGTGAAAGAAACAATCCTTTCTCAGTGGGATGAAATAGCAGCCACCATGCAAAAAAATAGCTTCACTATTCAAAAAACACTTACTGAAATAAGAACAATAAAATAATTCTAAAAAAAATATGAACCACACAAAACCAAATCAACTGCTGGAAGTTAAGGATTTTTTAAATTCCTTCTTTGGTTTAAAAACACCTATTATCAATATTTCAGCAGGATTTTCAGCCTACTGGATAAGTAATTATCACAAGATATTTATTGATAATGATAAAGTATTTTTAGCCATTACAGCAGTTATACTTTTGGATTTCATATTTGGTGTTACAGCCAATATTAACGATTTTAGAACTAGAAAGGCATTAAAATTAGTATGGTACTTAACAGGATATTGGGCAATAGCCGCAACAACCATTACAGTTGAATTGGCTTTTAAATCTGCGTTCTGGCTTACTGATACGATAATGCTCACAATTATTACTTTTCAATTTATATCTATCCTTAAGAATGCCTGTAAATGTGGCATTCTTACCAATGCTCAGTTTAAAGCAATTTTGGATAAAATTGATAAGCACAAGGATTATACAACCGATGAAACCAGTCCGTCTCCCAACTTATAACCTACATCAGAACAATTCAATTAATGTTAAGTCATTCTGAAAAGGATTTTTGTGAAAAAGTAAAGGCGCTTATTCTTGATAATATCCAGAATGGTGGTAAATCGGCACGAAAGGATAGTCTTGAAAAATTGGCTAAAACCTTTGGCATTGATGACCAAACAGAAGTAAAAGAACTGGCTGAATATGCCATTGTGCAAATGGCCCGTAAAATTGCCATGCAACCGGATCAACCACATGATCAGTATGCGAAAATTGTTGAACTTTATAATTCTCAGCCCACTTTATCCCATAGAAGTAGTACCAGTATGATTTATCAGCAATATAGCACACCAGCTCCTATTGCTTTTATTGGTGGTTTGTGGTGTATGGATAAAAATGAATTAGGGAGTATTAAACGCAGTGGGGGCTTCACTAAAAATCATTTTGCACCATCAAAATCCACATATAGTCCAAATGATTATTCAAAACCCCTTGTTTTAGAACCAAGTGCCGGAAACGGATTGTTTACCACTGCTTTTAATCCTCAGAATGTTTGGGTAAACGAAATAGATAAATTCAGGGCAAAAATATTAAGCGATCAGGGTTATTACAAAGTAACTGAAATGGATGCAAGTATTCCAGCCAATTTTGAAAAGCTATTCGGTAAATTCGATATCGTTACTTCAAATCCTCCCTTCGATTCATTACAGCACGATATAACCTTCAATGGAAGTGAATTTGGCGTACTCGATCATTTAATGGCAGCAATAGCACTTGAATGTTTAAAGCCTAATGGAAAGGCGGCTATAATAATTGGCGGTCATACTGCATACGATAATAAGGGAAGAGTGCAGGCAGGGAAGAACAGGAAATTTATTTCTTACCTCTACCAGAATTATAATGTTGAAGATATTATCAGTATTAACTCAAAACAATTATACACCAAACAAGGAACAGGTTTTAATGTAAGACTTATACTTATAGATGGTAAAAAAGCAGTTAAAAGTGGTTTTCCTCCCCTATTCCATGATTTAGATATTGAAAAACAAAAAATAGTCAACACGTTTGATGAATTATACAGCAGAATTTTTCCAATGAAACAACAAAATACAAAAACACTTGAGCTGGAAGCAGAGGCATTGGTGCTCGAATTAGAGTTAACAAATCTCAATGGATTTAATGGAGCTTCACCAATGAAATATCCAATACAGCCAATAACTTACAATATCCTGAATGGACCAGGCGATGTCGATTTACCTGATTACGTGCCTGAAATAAAACTAACGTTTAAAAAAAGTACCGCAAAGCTCATACCTGCTGACTTTACTATAAACAATAGTCAGTCAATTAACTCACTTATAAAAAAGTTATGGCAGAGAAATACAATTGAAGTTGCCGAGAGATTTTTTATAATATTCCTTTCCAGGGCAAACAAGCCTATTGGCTGGTTGAATGTTAGTCTTGGAACAAAAACAGGCACAATGGTTGACCCTGCACAGGTAGTTGCAGTAGCCGCTAAAACAAATTGCTCTGGAGCTATCATTGCTCATAATCATCCTTCAGGGAATTTAAGAGCAAGTGAAGCCGATTTACAATTGACAAGAAAATTAAAAGAAGCTCTTAAACTTATTGATGTCGTATTATTGGATCATTTAATTGTGACAACCGATGGCTATACTTCGTTTGCAGATGAAGGTTTGTTTGGACTTACTGGCTTAGGGATGGCATATACTCCGGTATCGGATGCTTGTAATACCTTGAATGTAGATGTTTCAGACAGTATGGCTTTTGAAACGCATGAAGCATTGCGTAAAATGCAAGTTGAAGTGGGTGGTGATGTAACAGAATTTGTGAGAGAAAAATTAAATTATCCTACCAAATTGGATTTATGCAAGGCTTTAATGGCCGAACAGATTGATGGAGTTGCAACGGCCATTTACAATATTGAAAAAAGAGATAATTTTTTGATTATCGGTGATCAGACAGGAATCGGCAAAGGCAGACAAGCTGCAAGTATTATCAGGTATGGTGTTGAAAATAAATTAACACCTGTATTCCTTACCGAAAAGGATACACTCTTTAGCGATATGTACCGGGATTTAATTGATATCGGTTGCGGTCATTATAAACCATTTATTGTAAATGCCAGGTCTAAAAAATCGAATGTAAAGGGAGAAGATGCCAATGGAAACCAGATTATCATTCACCGTGCTCCAGAGAAAACTTTGCAAAAGGATCTTATTCTGCACCCAGAGAAAATAAAAGGACAATTTGATTTCATCATGTCCACCTATTCGCAGTTTAATCGCAATGGGATAGTATTAAAAGGTAAAGACAAAGGACAGGATAAAAGGGATGATAAAGGCAGATTTTTAGAAGCGGTATCGGTTAATAATATTATGATACTCGATGAAAGTCATAATGCAGGTGGTGATTCTAAAACTGGAAAATTCGTTACCGGTTGTGTCGCTTCATCAAAAGGTGGTGCATTTTTAAGTGCCACATTTGCTAAAACACCTGAAAATATGCCACTGTATGCTGCTAAAACAGCTTTACAAGATGCCAATATGAAACCGGAAGACTTTATTCAAGCGTTTATTAAAGGTGGTGTAGCATTGCAGGAAGTAATCTCTGCGCAATTAGTTGAAGAAGGGCAAATGATACGCAGACAGCGTGTTTTAGGTGATTTAAAAGTATCAAAAATTATTTTAACCGATCAGGCAATTGAACATGCTTCCATTGCAGATAAAATAACTGCTGTAATGCGCAGAATTGTTCTTTTTGAAAAAATGTATATTGAGGAAATTGTTGAAAATGCCGATGATGAGTTGGTAACCAGTCAAGGTTCCGCAGCAAAAGCAGCCGGCGGCAAAGCTGGTGCAACTTCCTCTCCTTATTTCAGCAAACTGTTCAACGTCATTAATCAAATGTTATTCTCCATAAAGGCGAAAGAAGTTGCTGAAGAAACAATAAAGGAATTAATGCAAGGCAAAAAAGTAGTTATTGCCTTCTCCAGTACAATGGGTGCATTCCTATCCAATACAGCAGTAGGTGAAATAATCAATGCTGATTTTACCGAAGTGTTAAAGCGAGGACTGGATAGTACATTGAGTTATACTGAAAAGGATTCATCAGGCAAAGGAACCAAAATAATCATTCCATTGGATAGCTTGTCATTTGAAGGTCAGAAAGAATATCATAATATCATGAAAGATATAGCAATAGCGAGCACTGGAATTACTGTATCACCAATTGATATCTTAATTCAAGAGATAGAAAAAGCAGGTTTTAAAGTTGCAGAGGTTACTGGTAGAAACAAGAAATTGCAGTATAGCTTCTCAGATGAAGATGTTCAGAACATTAAACGTATTGAAGCAACTAAACCAAAAAGGAAAATCAATAAAGACGACAATGAGGAAGGTGAAAATGAGGAGGAGGATGACACCATGAGTGGATTGGGCAATGCTGAAACAGTTTACAAAAAAAATACATTGGCCTTAGTGATGCCTAGAGAGCCGAAAGACAAAACGGAAGCCTTCTATGAATTTAATAATAACGATGTCGATGTGCTATTGCTTAACCAATCAGGCTCAACAGGAGTGTCAGCTCATGCTGTAACAACCAAAAGAGTTCCTTTGGATAAAGTAAAAACCAGAGTGATGATATTTTTGCAAAGCGAATTAAATATTAACACGCAAGTTCAGAAAATTGGCAGGATCAACCGAACTGGGCAGGTGCTACCACCGGAATACAAATATATCACTTCCATTATTCCGGCAGAACAACGAATGATGATGATGATGATGATGAAAATTAAATCATTGGATGCCAATACATCTTCCAATCAAAAAAACAGTGATAACATTATTGATGTTCCTGATTTTCTTAATAAATATGGGGATGAAGTGGTATTGCAATACTTAATTGACAACCCGGAAATCAATACTAGAATAGGAGATCCTGCTAAACTGAATGGTGCAGACGATGAAAGTGAGGAAAGTGAGAATCCAATTAGAGGGTTGGCGCACAAAGCATCAGGCAAAGTAGCTATTCTTTCTGTAAAAGAACAGGAGCATTTTTATACCAATGTAATGGAAAGTTACAAAAAGGAAATACTGAAGCTGAAGCAGCAAGGAAAGTATGACCTCGAAATGGAGAATAAAAACTACAAGTCGGTTACATTAGGCAGACAAATATTATATGTCAATCCAACACCAGGTAAATCTGTATTCGCCAATCATTCCTTTATGGAACATGTTGAAATTGACAATTTGGTGAAACCATATAGCCAGTATGAGGTTCAGGAGAAAATAAATGAAAAAATTAAAGGCTTTAATTCTCCAAAGGATTACACCAACCAATTAGAATCTGAATTTGATTTGTTTGCGCAAAAAAAGTTAAATAACATCAGTGCGGAACTTCTCGAATGGCATAAAAGCAAAATCGGTAAAATTAAAGAAGAAAAAGCCTTCTTAAAATTGGATGATCAGTATGCGATGGAGCAATACATTGAAGACCGCACAAAAGAACTGGATAAACAAAGGGATGATAAAACTGAGAAAGCACAGGAAGAATACAATAAACACGTTACCTATGTAAAAATGACCTTCCGTTATTTTGTACCCGGTAAGTCGGTTGAATTTCCTACCTCTATCATTGCAGGTGGTGCAATTTATTCAAAAGCGGTTTTTATAGGTTACGATATAGCCATGAATAAAGAAAACCCCTACACACCGGGTAATATCTATTTGGCATTTGCTATGGCCGACAGCAATAGACACTTTGATTTAAATATCGTTAATGATGGCAGGCAGCAAGTAGATTTATGTCGTGCAAATAGTTACGATGTAAAATCGGATTATCTTGAAAACTGGAATGAACTATGTGGAAGGTCGAATAAGAACAGAGTAGAGCGCTATATAATTACCGGCAATTTATTGCAAACACTTTCCGATGGCAATTATGGTAGTGGGACGCTCGTAAACTATACCATTCAAAGTGGTGGCACTTCCAAAGGATACATTATGCCAGACAAGTGGAAACCTAATTATGATGTCACCAAAACAAGCAATGCACCTAATATTCTCATTCCTGTTCCTGTATATATGGCCAGAGAATTCATTAAACAAAATGCCAGGTCAAACAGACCATTGAAAACCAATACGTCTAATGTAACATTTGCCCGTAATTATGATGGTAATTTTACTATCAATGTACCTGTCAGTAAAACACAAGGAGGAAGTATTTTTTTGAATACAGATTTGATGGAATTGGTTGTCGGTAAAAACTTCAATAAAAGGGGTGATTTGATGGTCGGTGTTTGTTTTGAGAACAAAATAGATGAAGCCCTTCAACATTTACAAAAAGTAAACAAGCTGAATGTAATGGTGACCTCCGAAGAATTGAAAAACATTGATATACCGGAAGGAAAAGCCCCAGACGTACAACCTGAACCAAAAGCAACCAATGCACCAAAGATACACATTGTTTCAGTCCCTACGGTTGATATTGTGGAACCTGAAAAGGCAGACGATACTCTAGATAATACAATAATGATACTTGAACTGGAAGCGGAAGCCCTTGCACTGGAGTTGCAATTGCTAAATATGGATGAACATTAAACAAATTAAAAAAAATGATAACAATAAACAACCACAACGAAAAAATTAGCAGCATTGATTTATCAACTGCCCCAGATGCTCTTATAAATGGCAAAGCCTTTTTTGCGAAGGCATCTTCACTTTATGGCAAAAATGAAGGAATAAGTAATACCATAGATATTTACATTAGTAAGCTGAACGAGTTTGCTTCAAAAAATCAGGAAAACAAAATTGAAGTTGATACAAAGGTCGCAGTACCTGAAAAGGTTAAAAAAATAGCCAAAAAAGCGAAAAAGACTATCAATAAACAGACAATTATTGACCAATCAGATAATAAAACAGCATCGAAGCCAGAAAAAATCAAGCCAAAATCTAAAATGGTGAAAACTACCAAATACCCCAATCGGCCTAAAAAGAACCCAAGACCAAAAGTAAAAGTAAAATTTGTAAAAGTAAAACAGGAATTGAAAAAAGCATCTGTTACTAAAAAGGTAAAATCACTGGAATTACAATTGCTTCAGAGATATGCTCACCTTGATGGAAAAACACTCTTATACCCAATGGTGGTTAAATTTCATAAAGCCCTCTCCACTGCGCTTAACGAAAAGCTGATAACTGAACATGTTACGCTTATTAAGGATATAATGGAATCATTTACTACCGTAATTGCCAAAATGAAAGAAACCAAATCCAATGAGTTAAAAATAAATTGCAAAGCAGATACACTTGCAAAAGCCAAAGGTATTTTAATAGCTCCAGTTGTTAAATTGAGAGTTGAATACCTAGGCAATGCGGATAACGGTGCAAATTTGGGAAAGTAGCATCATCTTCACAGGCGAGTGATGATGATGATGATGAAGGTACTATTACTGAGTACATGCCTATTAAATTTTCCGACAGTAAAAAGGATAATGAAGAATATAATTTACCCATGCACAATGTTTTCAATGGTTTTGCAGGTAATATTGATCCTAATGAAAAGCCAAGTAATAGTCTATTCAAGCGGAGCACGCATTTAAAAGCGGATGGCAATACATACAAGTTACCCGGTGCGATTGGTAAATTCTTAGGTATTCTCTCAGATACCGATAATTCAATAACACTAACCGGAGAAATGGGAAGCGGTAAAACTAGGTTTGCCCTTCAATTGGCAAATGCCTATGCAAGTTTAGGTAAACGAGTTGCTATCTTCTCTTTGGAAATGTCACCGGATAATTACAAAGTGATTGAAATGAAAAATCAGTACATTGTATCTAAAAATCAGCAGTTAGTTGATTGGGCTGGTGAAGTTCCCAATGGAATTACAGATGTTGAAAACGCAACAGCGGATTATGATGTAATTCTGATTGATAGTTTCGGGAAACTTACACCTGATCCAAAAGAGTTTGACAGATTGATTAAGACTTATAGAAATACTGCCTGGGTTGTACTGTTTCAAAAAAATGGCAAAGGCACTATTCGTGGAGGCCCATCAGTCAATTTTGATGCCTGGATAAATTTAGATACCATTAAGGGTGCGCATTACAAAGAAAACTATGTGATAGCCACTAAAAACAGGTATGGCGAAGTTGGAATCAAATACAATGTTTACTCTGGAGGAATTATGAACAATGAAAATAAATAAAACCATGATTATTGTAGCATCAATTTTAGGCGGTATAGCTGCATTAGGTGGCGGTTATATGAGCTTGTCTGAAAACATCAGTAAGAAACTGGATGAGTTTATAGGCGTAACAGAAATAAAAGGGAACCAAGGCTTTTCAAATCCGGCATTTGAAGCATTAATGAAAGCTGCTGGCTGGATTAAAGGCCAGGCTTGGTGCATGTACCTTGCTCGTATGGTTTGGAAAAACACTATGCCTGAATTAGTTTGGAATGAAGCCAAAAAATTAATTTCAGGAAGTACACAGGGAAGTTATAATGCTGTTAAAAATTCAAAATCTAATGTTATCTTCATTACAGATCGACCGCAAAAAGGATTTATAGCCGTATGGCAAAGTAAAATGAACCCAACGCTAGGCCATGCAGGTATTGTTAAGTCTGTTAATGCGGATAATACTTTCAACGACGTAGAAGGCAATACCAATAGACTGGACAGTAGAGAAGGTGAAGGGGTATATGCAAAGAAGCGTAATTTAACCGGTATCAGCTCCGATTTGTTGTTGAGGGGTTTTATTGGGTTTAAAGTATCCTAAGGAAAATTTGTTGCTGAAAAATAATCTTGTTATCTTTAAAAATTCTTATGTTTGTGACTGTTAAGGTTTTGATTTTTCTTAATTTTTAAATAATAATCTAGGCTTATATATGTCTAATTTATATATAATATGAGTGTGATTTTACAAGTACTCATAATTGAAATAATCAAAATCGCTTAGCTAAAACCCACAATATGAAAATACCATCATTATTTGGAGCATTGTTCTTTCTAGCCTCCTGCATTGATTCATCTCAATCAAATCAGTCGATTGATCTATCTAAATCTGACTCAATTTTTCAAAGAGATACGTTGTTTTCAACCTATTATTACGACCAGGTATTAAATGATTCCTTCTTCAAAGATCCTAAAAATCAAGGGTACGAGTTTTTAATTTCAAAATCGGAGTGTTACTTTCATATTGCATTTGACACAATAGATAGCAAATTGAAATCTGTTAATTTATATACATACAACGCTGACGTTAGCTCCTTCAATGAATTGCTTAGTTTATATACTGATAAATATTCTGTTCCGCACAAGAATGTTAAATTCATAAAGAATTTCATTAGCGAAACTGAGGCTGTTGGAATAAAAAGGTTGTATTGGGAAAGCGCCAAACCTGAAGCCATTCCTCGTTTTGAAATTAATGAATACGAAAATGTGAATGCAACTAATTGCAATAATTTATATGGTGACTTTAAACCTCGTTCAGGTTTAGGTTTATCTTTTGCAATTGGTATACAGCGGGAAGGTAATTCAGATGAAGTTCCGGAGTATATTAAGGATTATAGGACAGGTTTTGAGTATTATATTTTTAAAGTAAACAAAAGTACAGGAATAGGGTATAAGGTTCCGCTTGAGCCAATATTAAAGACATCCAGCTTTAACAAGGAGGAAACAATCTATGAATGGCTTAAAGGCAAAAACAGAATTCAACTTATATTGGAAAAACTGACAGCTATTGGTAAAGATGAAATGTTTCATATAGTGATTAAGTACTCAAGAATTTCTAATTCAGGTACTCGACAAAATGGCGAAAATATTCAAAAGGTAGATTTATCGACCAAAAACCAAAATGATATTTAGTAAAAAAAGCCGTTAATTTAAATTTTGAATAATTTTTGAAACAAAATGACAAACCAAAAACACCAAATATGGGTAAAAACATTTGTTGAAAAACAAAAACAGCTACCTCCAGCATTTGATGTAGAAAAGTTCCCATTTGAGAATGAGGGATACAGAAATCTGATAAATCAGTTTCTTTCGTTTTCGCAAACTAATCTTAAAAGATCTTGCGGCACCGTAGGGAAAAAGGCATTTGTGTATATTGTAGATCGAAATGATGTTAATGGTTTAGCAGGACGAGTAGAAGGAATTCCTGTTGTTGGGATTTTTAAAGGCTCGCTGATCTCTCTATTTAACCTTATTGTAAAAGATACTGCTAATTTCAAAAAAGAAGATTATCTAACTTACCAAATTACGATCTTGTTTTTGTACTACCATGAGAAGGCTCATCTTATACAGCGCAATACCGGTGAATTATGGCAATTAGATGAACTTACTTCTAATAACGGGTATGACCAACAGCAGCATTTGAGAGAATTTGACGCAGATTTATACGCAGTGACCATGATTTTACCTCATATAGAAGAACTTGCTGCTAGAGAAAGATTTCCGATTCATGAACTAATCGCCCTCGCAATAGCAGGTTTATATATACTATGTATGGATTTTATGCACGGAAATGATCTATTCTATTTAAAAGACAAATCACATCCACATGGTCAACTGCGTGTCTTATATATTCTCACAAAATTCATAATGAATATAACCGTTTCAGAAATTATTGATTTGCAAGAACATAATATTGGCATTTTGTGGCAAGATAAGTTATACAAATTATTAGATCGGAATGAATCAGAATTTAACAAGGTGATAAGTGTCTTTCAGAATCATCAGGCGGATATGGAGAATTACATTATGGAACTTCAAACTTTGCAAAGTAATTTTGATAATTCTGCGACCTTAAAGGATCCTAAATTATCCGAAAAGTCTAGAAACAGATCAAGATGGGCAGCAACAGCCATAGATTTTATTAATGAGAAATTTTGTTCAAGTTACAAATAAAAAAGGCCTTACATCTTTGTAAAGCCTTTATTCTATTGAGTGGAACCAATGGTATTTGAACCCTATTTTGACTTTAATACTCTCAATACATTATTGAATTGCCTCATTTTCAATTTACAGGAATATTCGTATTATTGTAACTCATATTTAAATTAAGAAAGTGTTACGAAACCTTAAAGAACCTTGGAAGGATTACATCTTGTCTGATCTACCTAATGAAATATGGAAAGAATGTAAGGATTACGAAGGCATTTATCTTGTATCTAATTTAGGCAGGGTCAAATCATTGAAAAGGATAATTCTTAAAAACAACGACAGAAGGCTTACCATTAGTGAAAAGATTAAACATCAATATTTTTACATCAGAAATAATGTTCCCAATAGTGCAATGGTTACACTGTCAAATGAAGGTATTAATAATGTAATTGGAGTTTCAATCCTAGTAGGTAAGACCTTTTTAGGTGACACAAAAAAAAACGAAATTTATTGCCATTTAAACAAGAATCCTTTTGACAATCGTCTATCCAATATCAGTATAATGAGTAGAAAAAAAAGTGTTGAAATTAATATTGGAATTGGACGACATAAATTTGTGAAAGATTTTATAACTAACCCGGTCTATCTGAAGCAGCGTTTTGTGCCCAAATTCCGATACTTTAAAATTGAACCGACAACCAAAAAAGTGATTGAGTCCTATACACGCAGTGAATTAATAATGGCATTCAACAAACAAATTGCTCAATACATTGAGAAAATAGGCAGAGGAGAAAGGCAAAATAATATTTATAAAGATTTTCTGTGGGAAAGAAAGGCTATTACTGGATAGATTTTACAATGTTTTCAAAAGCTAATATTCAATAAGCCTTTTCCCAAAGGAAACTCTCAAAATATTTTCTAGTTTTCTTATCCAAATCTTCATTATAAAATAAAGCCGGTAGCACTGTAGTTAGGCCAATTTCATATCCATTCTTATAACAAAAAATAGAATGAGCTATGTATTTAAGCTTTTGATCATATGCCAATTTTGTATATGTATAAACTGTTAACTGAGCGTGAACGCCATCCAAATAGACATTTTTAATTTCAATTTCCTTAAAATCAGCAAACATTAATGATAGTTTTTCTTTAACTGTATTTGTTTCCCAAATATCCCACTTTTTGATTTCCTCGTCACTTGCAATATTTGCACCATCAATTTTCTTTATTAAAAGATTAAAAACAATACCAGAATCCTGATGATACCCTCTCGCTACGATGTTTTTCCCTAAACCACGTCCATAGGACCATCCTTTGGGAAATTCTACTCTAAATTTATGTTTATTATTTCGATATAAATTTTCAATCCATTCATGCTCCTGTAGTACCTTTAATTCTGTTTCATAAAAGGATTTAGAACTAGACTTTTGTTGTTCTTTGTTTTCACTCTCATCAGGTTGTATGCCAAAACATGATTGAAGCATTATTAAAAGTAGAAGTAGATAACTCAAATTAAATTTTCTCATATCTCAATTCACCATCTTACTTGTGTACCCGAAAATATATCACATAATGTTCTTCCATTTTTATTAAAAAACGATGCAAATGTCAATAATCCTAAACTACAAATTTCTAATATCATTAAAAATATACGAATAAACTTTGACCTAATAGATACGCCATTATTATTGTTAAAATTTGCAACCTTTAGTTTCAAAATTTTATAACCAATTTTACCATTTAATATAAAATGTGTTAAACCAAAATAAATTATCCCTAAAACAACAAAATTAATAATTATATAATGGAATTCTTTAGAGTCATAATAACTTTGCAACAATTCTATCTCAGGATATTTAAAACCAACAACCTCTGGATTCACAATAAAAGCAAAAAATGGAATTAATATTACTAAATCAATTACAAATGCAGCTAACCTTAATAATTGTACTCTTAAATTGCCTAAATATACTTTTACTTTAAATACCTGAAGAACAAAGTAAAAAAGCAGTGGCAAAATAAAAAAAGCAATAATAAAAAAGGTCTTTTCAAAAGCCACATTGTCATAATAAGAATGCTTCCAATCTTCTTCTAACTTATAGGAATATATCAATACACCAAAGATAAAAATAATAATATAAACTAAGATAAATACTTTATGTTCATGAATAATGCTCTTTGAATTAACCATATTAAAAGCCTTAGAAGAAATCAAATCTTCACCAATCTTCTTCCCACATTTTGGGCAGAATACAGAATCTGATGTTGCATTATTTCCACAAAATCGACAAAACATTTATTTCAAATATAATAATAAGAGTCAGATGAACAATATTTAGCTAAAAAAAATAATAAAAGTATCAATATTTTACCCTTATAATTGCAATAAAATTAACTATGTTTTGTAAGTATTGCGGTTCTGAAATTGAAAATGACTCAACATTTTGCAAGGAATGCGGTAAAAAACTGGATAATGTTGAGGGTATTCATCAAAGTGAGATTATTTCAATTGAAAATGCTAATTTAATTTCAGCACCTAATGAGGAAATTGAACCAATTCTTCATGAAGGTTTGGCAAATTCAGATAAATTAAATGATGAATTAGTAAAAATACCTAAAAATTATTCAAATAAAATCATTAAAGGAATAAGATTGATTTTAGGCTGGACATTAATAATTCTCGGTATTGCAGAAATCTTAAAACAGTTTACAGATGATACATATTACGGTTTTGCATCTATTTCGATTATTTTGGGTGTCATTTTAATATTATTTGGGATTCTTATATTGAAAAAAGGTTTACAATATTCGTTTAATTTTATTGGGTGGTTCTTTGTAATAATTGGCAGTCTTAATA
>JAQSCZ010000017.1 GCA_029945665.1 bacterium
GCAATTTACAATATTACGTATACTTGTGCAAGCTTTCTGACAGTCATATAATATTTTTATACTCCTTATAATTTTGCTTGTAGCTTTTATATGGCTTGAGCAATTTTTAATTAATAAATACCTTGACAGTTATTCTTCAACGGATAAATTGAAATGGACCTATTATCAATTTATAACTGTTGTGATAAGTTACTTCATAATCAATAAATTTACATTAGATTGGAAAATGTTAGTTGTAACTGCTCTATTTCTCTTACAGTGCTTTTTTAATTTCTATAAATTTTATAAATTAAAAAAATAGTTTTTTTTATACGAAATTTCATCATTAAAATGAAGTTTCATGCAGGCTATTAATAAACAATTAAAAGGATTAAAAAATCAATAAATTTTCTTTACGCAACGCAGTCGCAAAAAGTTAGCAGGATTACTCGTTAATCCTTTTACCCAAGGGTGACTCATGCGAATACTTTCATCGTAATACAAAACGATACACACGGCCGATTCAACCATTAGCTGATCGGCTTTTGCCAACATTGAATTTCGACTGCTATCACTGATACTTAAATTGCTTTGAGTAATTGCCTCATTGGCTGCTTCATTGTAAAAATGGAAGTAATTGGGCCCGTTGGGACTAAAGTTTTCTTTTTTGAAACACACCAAATAATTTTCAGCATCTGGATAATCCGCAATCCAACTACCTCTGAAGAAATTGATTTTATTTTCTTTTTTTAATTGCCTTAAAAAACTAGCTGGATGAACTTCAATTTTAATTGGTACACCTATCAATTCTAATTCTTTTTGAACAAAAACGGCCATGTCGAGATAATCGGAAGTAATGTTTAAAACAATTGGCGTTGATTTGTTAAAATCAATCCCACTCTCTTTAATTAAATGACGAGCTTTTTCAAGGTCGTATTGATACCCTTTAACATCTTGGTAAGGGTAATTGGGCAAACCATTTGGCACGAAACCATGCTCGGCCGCTACGCCAACGCCATTTCGAATATATGAAATCATTTTCTTTTTATCAATGGCATACTGCATGGCTTGTCTAACCTTTAAATTATTAAGTGGGCTTTTATTAAATTTAGGGTCGATATTAAAACCAAAATATTCAGTGTTTAAAAAAGGTGTTTTTAATAATTTGAATTTTGATTTGTACTTATTTTTGAGTGTTCCATTTTTATTTAATAGTTCATCCTTCGTACTAGCATCTATTCCATTAAAAAAATCATATTCTCCTTGGACAAATCGCATAAATGCAGTTTGCTTATTCTTTATATTATCAATGTATACGCCAGATAAATAGGGTAGACGCATGCCATTTTCAAACCTGTAATATTTTGGATTTTTTTCAAAAAGTAAGGCCACATCTTCTTCCCATTTTTTGAATTGAAATGGACCTGAACCCACAGGATGGCTTCTGAAATATTCGCTATTCGAAGCCGCTTCTTTTGGCACAATATAACAATATGGCATTGCCAAAATGCCCAAAAAAGGGGCAAAGGCATTAATTAAATTAATTTCAATGGTACTGTCGTTTAATGCCTTTACAGGAAACAAAAAAGAATCGGATCGAAAGCAACGTAAATCCATTTTGTCGTTAAAAATCCAAGCGCCAGGTGAGGCCGTTTTGGGATCCGCTATTCTTTTAAAGCTATAAACCACATCATCGGCAATTAATTTCCGATTTTTTAAAGGCCTAATATTTATTTCATGAAAATAGACATCTGTTCTTAAGTTAAAAATATACCTTGTGCCATTATCAAGTACGCTCCAGGTTTTTGCAATACATGGTTTTATTTCTAAACTGTCATTATACTCAACTAAGCCTTCAAATAGCTGTGAGACAGCCCAGTTATCGCTCTGAGATTTTACATAAGCAGGATCTAACGTAGAAATATTTGCATCTTCATTATAGAAAAAGTAATTCCTAAATTTAGAATTATCCACATTTTTACAACCAATCAAGCCATATAGAATGGGGAAAAAAAGAAAGTATTTGGGCGTGTTTCTAAAAAGCATAAACCTATTTTTGAAAGTTCAATATTAGGTACAAATGGAGGTAAAATACTATGGTCATTCTTGTTTTAGTGTTCACATTGGTGGAAAAACCATTTTGTTCGATCCTTTTATATCTGTTAATGAATTAGCGAAGAATATTGATATCACTGCCATAAAGGTTGATTATATCTTTTTAAGTCATGCACACCAAGACCACATGTATGATGCCTTAGAAATCGCAAAAAATAACAATGCTAAGATTGTAGGGATTTGGGAGGTATCACAATGGTACAATAATCAAAATTACACCAATACCCATGCTATGAATTTGGGTGGCTTCTGGGAATTTGATTTCGGTAAAGTTCAAATGGTAAAAGCAGTGCATTCGAGTTCTTTTCCCGATGGTACCTATGGCGGTAACCCTGCTGGTTTTGTGATTAGCGATGGCAACAAAACCTTTTATTACAGTGGCGATACAGCCCTTACGCTAGATATGCAACTGATTCCCTTGAGACACTCCATTGATTTTGCTTTTCTTTCTATTGGCAATAATTTTACAATGGATATTACCGATGCCATTACTGCAGCTAGCTTTATAAAATGCAATCACATCATTGGAATGCATTACGATACCTTTGGTTATATTCAAATCAACCATGAAGAAGCCATCAATCAATTTAACAAATCGGGTAAAATTCTTACCCTAATGAACATAGAACAAAAATTAGACTTATAAATATAAATGGGAAAAATAATTTCGATAGCAAATCAAAAGGGTGGTGTTGGTAAAACTACAACTGCCATCAATCTTGCAGCAAGTTTAGCTGTATTGGAATACAAAACACTTTTGATTGATGCAGATCCTCAGGCGAATTCGTCCTCTGGTATAGGTTTCGATCCTCAAAACATTAAAATAGGATTATATGATTGTTTAGTAAATGAAGTGCAAGCAAAAGATGTAATTCTTAATACAGATCTTAAGTTTTTGAAATTATTGCCTTCAAATATCAATTTAGTAGGTGCTGAGCTTGAAATGATTGATATGCAACTAAGAGAGAAAGTAATGAAGAAGGCATTAGAGCCGATTAAAAAAGATTATGATTTTATAATCATCGATTGTTCACCTTCTCTTGGTTTAATAACTACCAATTCCCTTTGTGCCTCGGATTCGGTTATTATACCAGTACAATGCGAATATTTTGCATTGGAGGGTCTTGGTAAATTGCTAAATACCATTCGTATTATTCAAAAAGAATCTAACAAACAGTTGAACATAGAAGGTATTTTATTAACGATGTACGACTCCAGATTGCGTTTGAGTAACCATGTGGTAGAGGATGTTAAAATGCATTTTCAAGACATCGTTTTCGATACTATTATTCCAAGAAATACAAAATTGAGCGAAGCACCTAGTTTCGGAATTCCTGTCATTACGCACGATGTGGCTAGCAAGGGTTCGACAACTTATTTGAACTTAGCGCGCGAAATATTACAGAGAAATGGCATGACCCAAATGGATTCAAAGGAAAAAGCAAGCATTTAAATAAATAACCTTTTTACAAATACTGGATAATTAAAATGACAACCGTTAACAATAATAAAACTAAAAAGAGTGGATTAGGCAGAGGACTTTCAGCTTTACTTCATAATGCAGAAACCGACATTACACTCTCATCGGAATATAAAAGCAATGGCAATAGCAGCATACAATTTGTTGAGATTAGTCAGATTGAAGCCAATCCGTTTCAACCAAGAACAGAGTTTGAACAAAAAGCATTAGAAGAATTAGCCGAATCAATTAGAGTCCATGGTCTCATTCAACCCATCACTGTTAGAAAAATGGGTTATGATAAATTCCAAATCATCAGTGGAGAACGCAGAACGCGCGCTTCTATATTAGCAGGACTAGAGCGCATTCCCGCTTATATAAGAATTGCCAACGACCAAGAAATGTTGGAAATGGCTTTGATTGAAAACATTCAAAGAGAAAATTTAAATCCAATTGAAGTCTCTCTATCTTACAAAAGATTGTTAGATGAATGTCACTTAAAGCAAGAGGAATTAGGCGAAAGAGTAGGTAAGGACCGCAGTACGGTAAGTAATTATTTGCGTTTATTGAGATTGCCTGAACCGATTCAATTTGCTATTAAAACCAACAAAATTTCTATGGGACACGCCAAAGCTATTATGGGTGTTGAGGATCTAGAGGATCAATTGGCTTTATACAAAAGAATTGAGTTGGATGGATTAAGTGTGCGTGGGACGGAAGAAATCGTTAAACTTTCAAAACAAGACAAAACTTTAACATCTGAAATTGGCGTAAAATCAGTTGTTGCAGGGCTTGAATTGGACGATGCGATGAAGTATAAAATTGAAAAATTATCAAAAAGATTTGGAATTGCAACGCAACTGAAAACAAAAGGCAATAAAGGCGAACTCATTATTCCATTTAAGAATTACGAAGATTTGGAACGCATTTTGAGTAGTTTAGCAGATAATGAATAAGTGGGTACTAATTACTTTTTTAGCTTTACTGCCAATTTTATCGAGCGCACAGTCTTTTAATAATTCTAGTGAATTTAGTATTTTTTCAACCGAGATTCTTTCAAAATTGATTGCTCAAAAGGCACTAAAAGATTCAGCGCCTAGTACCGATAAAGTCCATTCTCCTCATAGAGCAACTGTCTATAGTGCAATATTACCTGGCTTAGGTCAGGCTTACAATAAAAAATATTGGAAGATTCCTTTGATTTATGCAGGTTTGGGTACTACTGCTTTTTTCATTATAAAAAACCGAGATAGTATGCTTATTTATCAAAATGCACTAAAACTTCTTTTAGATACCGATACGACCTCTTTTCCTTTGGCCTACTTGCGCAATCAACCCATAACACAACTGAGGGCTCAAAGAAATCAATACCGTACCAACAGAGATTATAGCATTATTGGTTTTGCAGGTATTTATTTATTGAACATTGTAGACGCTGCGATAGACGCACATTTCTATAATTTTAATATTGATAAACCATTGGCTTTACAAAAAACAAGACATATTTATTTCGCCTCTAGCCGTGTGCAGAATATTCCAGCTTTGGGTTTGGCTTACCGTTTCTAAAACAAAATAATTTGTTCTTATATTGCAGAATTATACTTAATCGTATATACATGATGTTGTAAATACGAGATTATTTCTTTTGAAAGAAATATTTGCTTATCTTTGCAAAAAATTTGAGCAAAGCTGAAGGCTTTTATTCTTCTCATTATCCCTCAAATTATTATTCATGCAGTTTCAATCCCTTAACATTATAGATTCTATTCTTCAATCTTTAAAAGAAGAAGGTTATACAACACCAACTCCCATTCAAGCCCAAGCAATTCCGATTGTATTGGAAGGTAAAGATTTATTAGGCTGTGCGCAAACAGGTACAGGAAAAACAGCCGCTTTTGCCATACCAATTCTTCAGTTATTGAGCGCTGGCAGAGTAAACGAAAAGAAACGCAAGATTAGAAGTTTGATAGTTACGCCAACCCGAGAACTTGCCATACAAATTGACGAAAGCTTCAAAGCATACGGAAGACATACAGGACTTATAAGCACTGTTATTTTTGGCGGTGTAGGTCAGGGTGCACAAACGAATGCCCTAAACAAGGGTGTCGATATTTTAATTGCTACTCCGGGCCGCTTATTAGATTTAATGGGTCAAGGTTATATTTCCCTTGATAATATCGAAATATTTGTCTTGGATGAGGCCGATAGAATGTTGGACATGGGTTTCATTCATGATGTTAAGAAATTGCTGAAGGTATTACCTCAACGCAGACAATCTCTTTTCTTCTCGGCTACTATGCCTCCGGAAATCATACAGTTGTCTAATTCCATATTAAACAAACCGATAAAGGTTGAAGTAACGCCTGTTTCCTCAACTGCAGATACCATCCAACAGTATATTTTCTTTGTAGATAAAGGCAATAAAAATGCGTTACTGATTGATGTTTTAGATGATGTAAAGATTAAAACTGCTTTGGTTTTTACCCGCACTAAACATGGTGCAGATAAGATTGTAAAAGTACTATTAAAGCATGATATTAAAGCCGAGGCTATTCATGGTAACAAAGCGCAGAATGCCAGACAAAGAGCGTTAACTAATTTTAAAGCGCAAACCACACGCGTTTTAGTTGCTACTGATATTGCTGCTAGAGGAATCGACGTAGATGAGTTGGAATATGTTATTAATTATGACGTTCCAAATATAGCAGAAACTTATGTGCATAGAATCGGTAGAACAGGTAGGGCAGGAGCCAATGGCACTGCATTCTCCTTCTGCGATGCAGAAGAAAAGGCTTATTTGAAAGACATAGAAAAATTAATTGGCAAAAAAATACCGATGATAGACAACCATCCATTTCCTTTGATGGATCATAATCCGGTAAAAGAACCCAAACAACAACAAGGTCGACCGAACCACAACAGACCGAAACCTATTTCGAATGTTGGCGGAAAAAAGAAGTATTACGGTAGACGTTAGTTTCTTAATACTCCATCAACCATAATTCTGCTTTCAACCGATCTGTAAAAAACTGAATCGGATAAATATTTTTTAGAAATAAAATATAAAAGTTTGCGCTTAGCTTTTGTGCAAAAGAATTAACCAAAATTGCTTCAGCTATAATTTTTTCTTGTCTTTGTTTATTTTCCTCTACAATGAGTAGTCTTGCATCCTTAGTTATTTCCGTTAATTTCCCTATAATAACCAATTTTTTGAGACGCTCTTTATTTGTGAATGTATCTAAGATTCTGTAGGCTTCGCGAACACCATTAGTTTCAACTACTATTTCATCGAGAAACTCAATCTCCACCGTTCGTTTATTGAGCATTTTCAATGACTTAAATATTGTACTTATTGCCTTTATCATATTATGTATTTGAGGTTTTTAGCGAAGTTAGGTTAAATAACAATTAATGATTAGGAATCTGTAAAACATGTAAGAATTAGCATCTGAAGAATCTGAACTTTTGAAATTACCGAACTAAATATTAATTTAGCGAATTGATTGATAGCATAAATGTTTCAAAAAAAATGGTTTAAATGGCTTATTGGAATAGTCCTATTCTTATCACTCTTGCTCAACGCTTTTATTATAAGGGAAATCGTTGTTTTTAAACCTTTTGGTTTTACGAAACGAAGTAATAAGCGAATAAAGCAATTGGGTATATTTAATAATAAAGTAGATTTAAAGGAGCTCAAATCAGACAGTACTATCTTTATTTTAGCGCTTGGGCAATCAAATGCGGCTAATTCTGGTGGAGAGTATTATACAGTTAGACACAATGTGTTAAACTTCTATGAAGGCACGCTTTATAAAGCGGAAGAACCATTGATAGGGGCAAGTGGCGATGGTGGATGCGTGTGGACAATGTTAGCAGATAAATTAATAGACAGTGGCTGGTGTAAAAAAGTGGTTATAATTACCATTGCGCAAGATGGTTCGACAATGGATAGATGGGCCAATGGTGATTTGAATATAAAATTAAAAAATACATTGACTGATTTAAATGCCCATCAAATTCAACCGACTTGGGTGTTTTGGCACCAAGGGGAATCGGATAATGGCTATTCCCATAAAAATTATAAGAGAGATTTATTTAAAGTTGTTGCAGATATCAAAGCAGCAAATATTAAAGCCCCTTTTTATTGTTCTGTTGCTACCTATTGTATTGGTGTTTTAGATAAGCAACCGCATGGCTTGGATTTTGAATTACAAGCGATTCAAAGAGATTTTATTAAATCAAATGCCAATGTACTGGAAGGACCATTTACGGATAGCTTAATTTATGCGTTCCAAAGGCATGATACCCAACATTTCTCATATTATGGCAATCAGCAATATGCACAATTGTGGTTCAATGCTTTGAAAAATAAAATTGAATAACATGATTTTATTAAAAAAAAAATATGGGTTATTGTCGATAATTTGTTGTTTTGCTTTGTGTTTACAAGCTAAAAAATCACCTCAAATAGATACTTTCCAATTTATGACTTCCAATTATTGGTTGATTGAGGATGGTAAATGGTTTGGTGATTCCATAATAGAACTGCTACAAAGCACTGAAAAATCTATAGAACAACATAAAACGAGACAACCACATCACTATTTTTATTATTTTGATTTTGATTCATCCAAAATTGTTAAGCCTCGCGCTTATATACCAGGTGGCTGTCCAGTAGGATTTCCGAGCCTAACCTTGACGGATATTAAGTTCAATAAAGGTGATTTAATGGTCTATTTCTCCATTCATGATTATTTAAACAAAATACATATTAAAAATGGTATTGCTTTGTATACAATTACTTATTTTTCAAAGAAGAAAATAATTTTAACAAAAAAAAATAGCAATTAGTATGTCTATTCATTCCGATTTGTGATCAAGTGAAACTAATCTTGAATTCTCAATATTGATTCGTCCTATTTGCGCTCACAACAATTCACTTCACCTTTTTCCAAACTCGGAGAAACATAAGGAATACCCAAATTTAAACCGCGTATAATTAATAAACATGCAACGCCCATTATAATATATGGGCTAATTTTATTTAATCTATTACGCACACCAATTGAAATAAATTTACCAAAAGCCATAGTGAGTGCCATAATAGGCATTGTGCCGAATCCAAATGCTAACATTAGTAAACTGCCATGCAATAGGCTACCTGTAGCCAAAGAGGCTGCAATAGCCAAATATACCAAGCCACAAGGTAAATATCCATTTAAAACACCTATGCTTAAATAGGTTTTCGTAGTTTTAGGTGAACTAAGATAATGTGATAGGCGAAATTTAATGTTTTGTGTAAGCTTGGCTAATGCGGGAAATGTATAATGACTGAATTTCCCTAACAAGAAAATTGCTAATATAAAGACTCCAGCAACTATAGAAAGCCATTGTTGAAGATGGAAAATTTGAAAACTACTTCCAATCGCACCAAATACAATTCCAAGTGAAGCATAGGAGAGTGCCCTACCAAAATTATATAACAGAATGGCCGTTGTTTTTTTTGTACCTGCCAATTGTTGCACTGGTAGCGCTAGCGCTAAAGTTCCACACATACCGATGCAATGAAAACTGCCTAATACACCAATGCTCAATCCGGATAATATTGCAAGGACTATTGGATTCACTTTTGTACCATTAAATCTTGTTCCCTATAATAAGATTTATCATTGCTTTGCCATTGTAACCGAACCTTGTATAATCCGCTAACAAATTCTTTCCCATCTATTCTAAATACACCATTACTATCCGGCTCGAAACTCAAATTTTTATCCTTGCTTTTATCGTCGCTTTTATAAAATTCGATGCTTCCTCTGGCAAAACTTTTAATCGTGTTTTTTGGCAAAGATACTTGCACATACTTTTCATTCTGAGCAACCAATACTTCATTACTCGAAATAGAATTTAAATTTTCTGCTGCATCAATTTTTAATTGATATTTAAGTTCCTTGTCATAATAGTTGGTTTCAACCATTTCATTGGTTTGTTGAAAAGCCAAATAAACCATACTCAACATGGCTATTATAAATAGTGCGATTACGATTGTTATTTTATGTCCCCAATTCATTTGTTTGTTTTTATTATTGATAAGGTCCTAAGAATTTTGATTGGATGGTCTGTAATTTCTCACCACCGCGATAGACACCAATTTTGATTTTGGTGCTGTGATGTTGAATTAATGATTCAGGTATTTCTAAGAAAAAAGTGAACTCACCAATCGATTCTTCTTTTAATATAATGTCTTTGCTCCCTATTAGTTTTACAACACCCTCCAATCCTTCTAATCGAAGTGTTATCGGGATTTTTTCTCTTGTTTTATTGATGATTTTAGCATCGTATAAATTACTTATTTGATGGTTCGGCATTTCTTGATAGGTTTGACCTTTTACCCTAGTAATGTGAGCATCCACAGTTTTCCGACTGGCTATCATAATTACCATAACCACAAGTAGTACCGAAAGCAAAATGGTATAGGCTTTCATTCGGGTATTAAAATGGAATTTCTTACCAGTACTTATTTCATTTTCTGAAGCATAACGAATAAGCCCTTTTTCTAAATGAACACTTTCCATAACTTCGTTACATGCATCTATGCAAGCAGTGCATCCAACGCACTCCATTTGAATACCATCGCGTATATCAATACCAGTTGGGCATACCTGAACACATTTGTTACATCCAATACAATCGCCTTCTGTTCTTTCAACACCTTTTTTAAATTTACCACGCGGCTCACCGCGCTTGTAATCATATGCAATTTGCATGGTGTCTTTATCGAACATAACACTTTGTAATCTGCCATATGGGCAAATAGTGGTGCACACAATATCGCGCACAAAAGCATATACACCATAAAACAATAAAGTGAAAATAATCAATCCTGTGAGTAGTCCAATATGGTCATCAACAGGTTCACGAATAATTGCTATGACCTCATCGATACCTAAAATATAAGCCAAAAACGTATGTGCTATGGCAAATGAAAATACGAGGAATAAAAAATGTTTGAATGTTTTTTTGAAGATTTTTTCTCCAGTCCATGCCCCGTCATTTAATTTTCTTTGTTGATTGGGTGTACCTTCAATCATCCATTCTATTGGTCGGAATATAAATTCCATAAAAATAGTTTGAGGGCACACCCATCCACAAAACAAACGGCCAAAGACTACTGTAAATAAGACAATGAATACTATAAAAGTTATCATGGCGATTGCGAAAATAAAGAAATCCTGTGGCCAGAAAATCTTACTGAAAAGTATAAACTTACCTTCGATTATATTAATCATCATGAATGGTAAATCATTCATTTTAATAAATGGAAGGGTAAAGAAAGTAATCAGATAGAAGAAAGCTAAATACTTACGATAATTGGTCCACTTTCCTTTAGGTTTTAGGGCATAAATCCAATTTCTATTTCCCTTTTCTGTAACATTACTAATCCTGTCTCGGAAAGTTTCTGCGTGTAATAGTTCTTCGTCTGTCACTTTGTTTTTAATTTTTAGGGGCTATTGAATCGTTGATAGTTGAATCGCTATTGTTTGATATTGATTCATCTTTATAAAGATCGCCCTGTGGCTCTTTAGCCCCTGCAGGAGTAGTTCCCTTTAAAGATAAAATATAACTAGATACTTGTGCCATTTCTTTGGCCGATAGTTGATCTTTCCAAGATATCATGCCTTTTTCTGGCCAACCATACTTAATCGATTTGAATATATCTTTAATTGAACCACCATGTATCCAATAAGCATCCACTAAATTGGGTCCAACTCCACCCGGAGCACTGCCACCAGTGGCGCCGTGACAAGAAGCGCAATTTTTGGTAGCGAATACTTTTTTACCAATCTCAATATCATTCCCTGATAAGAAAGTAACCGAGTTTTCATCTACTTTATTGCCTTGTATGGCCAACCTTGCAGCATCTTCTTTAGCGGCTTCTGCTAATTCAATATTATATTCTTCAATTTGCAACGGAGATGATTTAAGGACATGGTAATTAATCAAATAAGCCGCCGCAATAATAATTGAGCCAATAAATCCAAAAACAAACCAAGGTGGTGCAATATTGTCTAATTCACGGATGCCGTCATAACTGTGGCCTGTGTCAATATCAACTTCCTCTTTTAATGATTTAAATTTATTCATTTTAAACCAAATTTTCTTTAGCCAGCTTTCTTCGCTTGTTTCAGTTGCACTATTGTTAGATTTTGCATTAGCAGGTTTTGCTTCATCTACTTGGTTTTTAATAAATGAATTGGTTAAAAACGAGAAGAAAATGATTAAAACCGACAGTAGAACGATTACAATCACTAGAATCCAAGTGGTGGTTGAAGTCGAAAATAAATTGCCTGATTTAGGTCCTGCTGCAACCTCTATTGCTTGCGAAAAAGCTTGTTGGGAAATCATTAAAAACAAAGCCAATGCAGCCATTTTATTGATATTAGTGGCCCTTTCTTTTCTTTTTTTCGCATAGTCTACAGCCACCAATAAAAATGTTTTACTCGAAATATAGAGTGGCAATAGCAATATTATGGCAACAATTGTTAGTATTGCATTAATATCTAAGCTGCTTTTGGCAGACGTAGCCGCAGTGTTTTCTGCACCAAACAAAATACAAGGTATCACAATTGCGAATAAACTTGATATTATTTTTTTTATATTATTTTTAGTCATATAGTTATTTTTTTGTATCCTCCAATGGTAAATTCTCTAGTCTTTCAATATCATTCTTATCAATACTGTATATCCATAAAGTAACGATGGCAAAAAATGCAAAGAACATAATGAGCGATACAACAGGATAGATACTAACACCTGCAATTTTTTCTAAATAGGTTGAAAATTTCATGTTCTTATTGTTTTTTTTCTAAATTGATATCTGTTCCCAAACGCTTTAAGTAGGCTATCATCGCAATGATTTCTTTATTGCTAACAATTTTAATTCTCTTACCTGCTCTCAATTCATTCGCAATTACTTCAGCTTGTTTAAGTAGGTCATTATTTGCCTCTGCTTCATAGCCTTCAGGGTAAGGAACACCCATTTTGCGCATGGCATGAATTTTAGAATTAGTACTTCCAACATCAATATCATTTTCATACAATGACGGATAGGAAGGCATTACAGAACCAGGCGAGGTCAGAGTAGGCTCCAACATGTGGTTAAAATGCCAAACAGAACTAGGTTGACTAACACCTTCTCGCGCTAAATCTGGTCCGGTGCGTTTACTTCCCCATTGGAAAGGATGATCGTATACGAATTCGCCTGCTTTGGAATATTCTCCATAGCGTTTTACTTCGTATCGGAATGGACGAATCATTTGTGAGTGGCAGTTATAACAACCTTCCCTAATGTAGATGTCACGGCCTTGCAGTTCAAGCGGCGTATATGGCTTAACAGAAGCTATGGTTGGAATATTTTCTTTTACAAGAAAAGTAGGAACCATTTCTATTATTCCTCCAATCGCCACTACAACTAAACTAAGTACTAACAATAAAATTGGTTTTCTTTCAATAAAACTATGCCATATTGAATTTGATGGTTCTTTATATTCTTTCTCTAGTGCCGGCGCTTCTGCTTCCTCAGTTGCTAAGAAAGATCCTTGCTTGGCCGTTTTAATTAAATTATAAATCATGATAAAGACACCCGTTAAGAAAATGGTACCTCCAATAGCTCTCATAACGTAAAAAGGAATAACCGTTTGAACAATATCAATAAATTGATATTGTAATTGGCCTTCTGGAGTAAAGGCTTTCATCATAAAGTACGAACGGAAAGCACTCCAATACATTGGAATAGCATATAGTAAAATACCTAAAGTGCCAATCCAAAAATGGGTTGCAGCCAATTTTGTAGAATATAATTTGGTGTTAAATAATTTAGGAATCAACCAATACATCATACCAAAAGTTAAGAATCCATTCCAACCGAGTGCGCCAATATGAACGTGTGCAACTGTCCAATCGCTATAATGCGAAATCGCATTGACATTTTTCAAAGACATCATTGGTCCTTCGAAAGTACTCATACCATAACACGTAACAGCTACCACAAAGAATTTCAAAACAGGATCCTCTCGTACTTTGTCCCAAGCCCCCCTTAAGGTGAACAAGCCATTTAACATACCACCCCAACTTGGCAATAGCAACATAATCGAGAATGCTGTACCCAAAGATTGAGCCCATTCTGGTAAGGCCGTATATAGTAAATGGTGTGGACCTGCCCAAATATATAAGAAAATTAAACTCCAAAAATGGACAATACTTAGTCTGTATGAATAGACCGGTCGATTCGCTGCTTTTGGAAGAAAATAATACATTAATCCTAAATAAGGTGTGGTTAAAAAGAAAGCCACCGCATTGTGTCCATACCACCATTGCACCAAAGCATCTTGAACACCTGCATACCATGAATAACTTTTCATGAACGAAACTGGAATCTCAAATGAATTAACAATGTGCAGCATAGCAACAGTTACCCATGAAGCAATGAAGAACCAAATGGCAACGTATAAGTGACGTTCTCTTCGGGTAATAATCGTTGCAAACATATTAATACCAAAAACCACCCAAATAAGTGTGATTAATATATCAATAGGCCATTCTAATTCAGCATACTCTTTGCCTGTTGTGAAACCCATCAATAATGAAACAGCAGCGCATACAATAATAAACTGCCAACCCCAAAAATGGATGTTTCCTAATTTGTTGCTCCACATTGGAGTCTTCAATAATCTAGGAATTGCATAATAAATGCCAGTAAATATACCGTTACCAACAAAAGCGAAAATGACTGCGTTGGTGTGCACTGGACGCAAACGACCAAAGGCCAAATGCGGAAAATACTCACTGAAATTAAGTACTGGAAATGCTAACTGAAAGGCGGCTATTACACCCAATAGCATGCCTACAGCGCCCCAGAAAATACATGCAATAGCAAAGAATTTCGGTAGCTTGTTGTCGTAGTAGAATTTTTCTAAACTCATATTTTGTTACGTTGTTTTTATTTATTTTTTAAGTTCATTATCAAAAAGCATTCTCTGCGCTGGGCTTTGTTGGTCGTCGAATTGACCATCCTTAACACTCCATAAGAATCCAATTAAAAAGCCGCCTGCAATTAGTAAGCTTATAATTAATAAAATGATAATTACACTCATAATGATTGTTTTAATATTGCTCGATTAGGTATTTTATCATATCAGTAGTGGTAACTATACCAACTAATTGATCATTTTCTAAAACTGGCAATGCATGGAAATTGGCACTTGCAAAAATTTCAGCAACTTCTTTAATCGATAAGTCACTCTGCACCACCTGCGGTTGAGCAGTCATTACTTGCTCGAGTGTAAGTGAACTAACCATGGCCGCTTCCGAACCTTCTTGATGTTCGAATAATTTGCCAAATGTTAATCTGTTGATATCAGTGCTGCTAATAATTCCTATTACATTGCGACCATTCATTACTGGTAAATGGTGGATGTTATTTTCTTTAATAAGTTTGACTGCATTTTCTAAGGTCTCATTCTGATTAACAAAATGTACATTCTTGGTCATGATGTGGCTGATAGGTTCTCTTTTTTTCATCTTTTTTTATAATTTAGAGGTTTGATTTAATTGATAATATTTCGATAGCCATTCGGTTAAACCGTAGGTTAAGGCTATTATTGTGATGGAGCTGCAAGGCATTAGTATAGCTGCAACTACTGGCGATAGAATGCCTTGAATAGCAAAATATAATCCAATGACATTGTATATAGCAGATATTGAAAAAGTAATGTAAATAATCTTCTTTCCAGCAATGGCAAACTGAATAAAAGTATTTAACATTGATAGTTTTGAACTGTCAATTACACCATCTGATGAAGGTGTGAAGTTATTATTAGTTTCGGCTACGGCAATGCCAACATCGCTTTGTTTTAATGCACCCGAATCGTTTAATCCATCGCCTATCATCATTACATTGAAATGGTAAACGTTTTGTAATTCTTTTATATAATCCAATTTTTGTTGTGGACTTTGATTGAAAAAAACATCACTCTCTTTGCCCAACATTTCTTGAATATTAGCCAACTCGGTATTGTTATCGCCAGATATTAACGACAACGTATATTTTTTCTTTAATGCTTGAATAAGTTTAGAAACACCAAATCTATACTTATTCGATATTGTATATTCACCTACAATTTCCCCATCTATATTCACTACTACCTTTGTGCCTTGCCTTTCCGTAAAATAAGCTCCACCAACAAAATTTGATGATCCAATTTTAATGTGCTTTTCATTCACCCAGCCCTCAATTCCTTGCCCTTCGGTTTCCTTAAAGTGCTTTACCATTGAGACATTTGGAACGTTTAAAAAATCACTTACTAATTGACTTGCAGGATGCGAAGATTGTTTTAATAATGAAGCCACATCCACTTGAATGGCATGGTTTAATAATTTACCCGCATATTTGACATTCGAACCTTTAGTTTGAGTAATTGTACCCGTTTTATCCAAAACAATATGGTTAATTCGAGACAGTCTTTCTATAATTTCGGGTGAACGCAGATAGAATTTATTAAGACCGAAAATCCTTAAAATATTACCATTGGTATAGTTCTGAGAAAGTAATAATGCACAAGGACACGCAACAATAAGTACTGTTGTTATGGCATTCCACATTAATTTTGTCTCACCCATTTTAAACCAATACATACCTGCTATCAATCCAATAACTAAAACAGCATAAGTGAAATATTTTCCAATAGTATCATAACTACTTTTTTGTATGGATTCCTTCTTGTTAAATATCGGATTGTTCCATAAATTAGTTAAATAACTTTGTGAAACTTCCTTGACTACAACCAATTCTAATAAGCCTTCTAACTGTTTGCCCCCAGCATATACCAATTCTCCAATATTTACTTTTATGGGTAAACTTTCGCCACTCACAAAACTATAATCTATATTGGCATTGCCCTTCGAAAGGATAGCGTCTACCGGAATAATTTCATTTGAATATACCTGTATGAGGTCGTTGACTTTTACATTCGATATTTCTGTCGGTATCACAATGTTATCTTTGATGACATTCAATGCAATTGGAAAAAATGATTTATAATCCCTGTCGAAAGAAATTGTTTGATAGGTTCTCGATTGCAACCAGCGACCAATAAGCATAAAGAATACAATGCCACTCATGCTGTCTAAATAGCCATTACCAGCGCCATTAATTATTTCATATATACTTCTGATAAAAGTAATCACCAACGCCAAGGCTACGGGTAAATCAATATTGAGGTATCTGTTTTTGAGACCATACCATGCTGATTTAAAAAACTCTGTCGCTGAATAAAATAATACGGGAATGGACAATAGTAAACTGATTGTTTGAAAAACGATTTCTATTTTGGTATCTATAAATCCATTACTAACAAAATAATGGGCTAAACTCATCATCATGATATTAGCAAAACAAAAACCAGCAATTCCTATTTTATACCAACGTGTACGATCAGTTTTACTGACAGAACCAGTTGCTAGTTCATTTAAACTTAAATAAGGCTCATAACCAATACCCTCTAATGATTCAACTACACCCCTCAGTGATGTTTCATGGTGATTAAAGACGATAAAAACTTCTTTCTTTGTGAAATTTACCCTAGATGAAATAATACCAGGATTAATCTTGTGAATATTTTCTAAAAGCCATAAACAACTTGAGCAATGAATTTGAGGCAGATATAGGGTCGTGTGGCTATTCTTTTGATTAGAAAAGTGAATCAATTTATTTTTGATTTCTGTATTGTCAAGAAAATTATATTTATCACTTCTCCTTGATTTATTTTGAATAACACCAGGCTGCTCATTTAATTCATAATAATTACAAAGCTGATGATCTTGCAAAATTTCATAAACCATTTTGCAACCATTACAACAAAACAATTTTTCTCCAATGCCTATTGTTGAATTAAAAACATCGTTTCCGCAATGGTAACATTGTAATGATATGGCTCTGGAATTACTCACTTTTTAATGGGTGCAATTTCACTCTGCATTTTTGGAATCATACTGACGGCAGTCACCTTATGACATGACCCTTGTCCTTTACAATCGCCGCAACAATTAGGCTTGTTAACCATTGTGAGAGTAAGATTTACTGCTTGTGAAACCTGAATTACTTTTGTTGGTGTTATGATTTTTGTCATATATTAATATTAAAATACCTTTTTATCTTTTATTAATTCAAAAAAATAGCTATTTATTTCTTAAGAAAAATTTTCCGGAATCTAGTTTCTCATTAAAATCGCCAATCGTATTGTCCTCTATCATCATTATCAAATTCTTTTTTATTTCTTTGAATTCATTGTGGACAGGGCAGGGGTTCTTTTCTGAACAAGCCTTTAAACCCAATACACAATCCTTATAAATTGAATCCCCGTCAATGGCCTTAACAATATCCGCTAATGAAGTTTTTAAATCAAAATGATCCATATAAAATCCACCATTTGGACCTTTTACTGAGTGTACTAATTTTCTTCTACTTAAATCTTGCATTATTTTAGCTACAAAATGCTCGGGTGAATCTGTGCCTTTTGCAATTTCCTTAATGCCTACACGCGCTTCATCTTTTGACTTTTGTGCGATAAAAATCATTGCTTTAATGGCGTATTCACAGGACTTAGAAAACATTAGTGCTTTATTATGTTACAAAACTAAAAGAATTAATTTAAATTAAAAGAGTTTAATATCTTTTAATGGGTTTTAACTAAAATGACCTCCGTTAATAAATGACGTTAAACCTTAATACCATTATGTAAATCACTGTTGATAAGCTAATGGTGACAAATATCTTTTCAGTGACTGATGAAAATCAGATAATGTTCTGTTTTTTTTCAATAGCATTTGTGTCTCAAATGCAGTAGATTCGCTATTAGAAGCTTACTAAATTATTATGAAAAATTTATTTGAAAAAACCATTGAGTGGATTGGTTGGCTTCAAATTGTTGCATCACCACTTTTAATTGGCTTTGCGCTTGGCGTAATTGTATATATCAACTTTTATAATGCCATTGGTTTAAGTTTTGGAATTCTAAGCACTATTATTGGATTGGTTATAGGCATTCGTTTTGCCACTAAAAAATTAAAAGGAGAAGGCACAATGTCGTTTCTTTCCAAAGTAATAGCGAGTCATGAACTCAATAAAAAAGAAGAAGAATAGAATATGAAATTTAATACCCTTACAATGATATTGGTGTTGTTTTGTTTCAAAGCAAATGCGCAGCAGCAATACGAAACTGGACAAATTTGGATAGGATTAAACGTCTCTCCAAACAGAAGTTTTAGGAATTTGGATAATACTGAAAACAATGCTTACAATGATTCTATTTACAATGAAAAAAGTAAAGAGACTCAAAAAACAGGCTATTCATTTGGATTTGCTTTTAGCAAAATGATGCGTAAAAAAATCTCATTTGAAACGGGTTTGCAATTCTCTAACCAAGGTTATCAAAAAATATACAGAGGCCTTGTTTTCGGCAGTATGCTTACTTCCTCTGGAACTCCTACAAAAACAGCTACAATGTATTACCGATATAAATTTCAATACTTAGGAATTCCCCTAAAATTAAGCTTTCTATTTGGAGAAGAGAGAACACGTTTTTTTGTGTGTGCAGGTATGAATTTAAATATACTTTTAAAATCTAATATAAGAGGCACAATAGATTACCCTAGCAGTAAAAACGAAGTTATCAAATTTTCTTCAAACACAACATACAATAAATTTAATTTGGCGCCTTATATAAGCCTCGGTGTAATGAGCCAGATTAATTCCAAACTTAATTTTAAAATAGGTCCTTACTTTAATTATGACATTCTATCTATTCGAAACTCATCTTTAAAGGAAAATCTTTGGGACTTAGGTTTTAATATTGGTTTATACCGATTACTATAACCCAAAAAAATGCACCTGCTTTGAACAGGTGCATCTCTAATTTATCAATTACAATTTTTATTCTTTTATGAATTTCACACTTTCGCTATAGCCATTATTAGATTGAACCTTGGCAATGTAAATACCTGGTGATAACTCATCCATATTTATTTGAAGGTCATTTCCTATAACATTAACAGTCTTTACAACTTGTCCTTGAACATTGTATATTACAACAGTATTGGTAGTTCCAAACAATTCATTTAATTGAAAATTAAGGATACCTCCTGTTGGATTCGGATAAATAGTCAACCCATTTTTTCTGCTTAAAATAGTGTTCACCTTACTCGTGTTTTTAACATAAGTATTTATTGCAGTGTTAGTAAATACTGGTGCATTGTAATCAAAATAAATACCTGCCATATTTTTTAATTGTGTACCTACTTTTATGCTCGCAGATTTAGGTTTTATATTATAGGCTACCCATCCTTGTGCAAAGGCATTATAAGTACCTTTGGGAGTATAATCTAAATTGATATTATCGAAAGTAAAGAAAATAACACCCGCATCATTCATCGTTGTATTCACCTTGTGAGAAGCTCCAATAATATTTAAAGTTTCGATATCAAAATCTTTAGATAAAGTATCAATTACCACTACTTTTTGCGCCAATGCAGTTCCGTTGTTTTCAAAATGTATAACATATCTAAAATCTTTATCCGTTAAAGGAATTAAACCTTCTATGCCAGTACCTTTTGGATAAACCTCTTTGTAATTTGGATCATATGAACTTCTAACAACAGTTGTGTTGCTGTAAATATTATTCCAAGGTGTAGATTCACCAGTTATCCATTTTGTATAGACCGGAGAATCGTAAGCAGCACTATCAATAAAATCAATTTCAGTACCCAATGGTATATTGGTTGGAGTAAAGTAATATTGATAGGATGAAGTGTATCTGCCAGGCTTTATGGTAATGGGAGAGGTAAATTCATATTGATTTGGAAAGCCCGAATTAGGAACACTCATTGGAATACTACTTGCACTAAAAGACAATTGTCCATCGTGCGAATAGCTGGTCTGCACTGCCGTTTCCTTCGTATTTCCTTGATTGTAAGTAACCATCTCTTGGATATAGGTGTTGCCCGGTATTGGTGAATTCCTATTCATTAAAAAGCTTTGAATATCGTGAATAGGCGTTAAATTATTAGCAAAATCAAGCGTCTTTGTGCAAGTACTTCCAGTTGTTGCCGTATAACTAATATTATTACTTTGACAAGAGGCTAATGCATTATTCGCACCAATTATTTCTTCTATAACATAACTGCCATTTGGTAATTTTATACTGTAATATCCATTGTCATTGGTAGCGGCATAGCCACCGCCGTTGGTATTAATTAAAACATTGGCAATGCCATCTTCTCCTGCATCCTGTGTACAATTAGAATTTAAGTCATTATAAACTATTCCACTCACTTCGCAATAGCAATTTTTACCAGCTGGATTATAACCAACCCTCACGTATTCATATCCGCTACATCCATTAGCATCTGTAACCACTAAATTATAATAGCCTTCTTTTAAACTTGATATTGTAGAAGTTGTGGCACCATTGGACCACTTGTAAGTATAGGGTGTTTTACCTCCATATGGCGAAGCAGTGGCCGTTCCATCGCTTGCAAAAATGCAACTTGATCGGGTCGAATTCATTCCAATACCAATTGGAGAAACTTGTCCAACATATACATATTTTGTAACAGAACACTGATTAGCATCCTTTATGATGCATGAATATGACCCTAATGGAACACCCGAAATATAACTTGTAGTTGCCCCACTGCTCCATAAATAAGTGAGTGGTGGCGAACTTCCAGAAGCACTTACATACACAGCTCCTGTAGTATTTGGACAAATTGCATCATTTTTTCCAGGGTTAGCATATATCTGCGATATAGGTGGTACATTAACAGCTCCATGTTGTTTGCAACCAACTGCATCTACAATAAAGAATGAATAATCACCAATTCCAACACTGCTTATGGTATTAGTCGTGCTAGATAACCCCGACCACTTATAAGTGTATGGGGTAGTGCCGCCATTTACAGTTAATACGGCTCCTCCTGTTTTACTTGTACAAGCACTTGGTGTAGAATTATAATTAACTGTTATTGGAGTGCTAGTAGTTATGTATGCCCCACCAGCGCCGATACAACCATTCACATCTGTTACTTTTACGGAATGATAAGCATCGCCCGTTAAATTTGTAACCGAAGCAGTAGTTGAACCATTGTCCCATAAATAAGAATAAGGGCCAGTTCCGCCTGTAATAAAGGCTGTAGCCTTTCCGTCGGCATTTAAACATTTTGCGGGTCCTGAAGTGGTATTAACACTTATTTGTGGATTTTGAGCTACATAAATTCCTGCCTCTCCGCCGCATCCATTTACATCTGTTACGTAACAACTGTATACGCCTGTTACCAATCCTGTAATACTATTTGTAGTAGCCCCATTGTTCCAAGCGTATGAATAAGGAGAACTGCCGCCTGTAACACTTGTAATTGTGGCAGAACCATTGGTACAACTGGCAACAGTGTTACTTGTTTTTAAATCTAATCCTTTGCAATTAACATAAAAACTATCTTGCATTACATAGCAACCATTCGCATCGCTAATCTTAATTTGGGTTCCACCCCTTCCTGCTGGACAACCTTGGGCATAAGTAACACTTAATGGACTTGCGCCAGATACAAGACTGCTACCACTTTTGCCATCTATTAAATCAACCGTGTATGGGCCTGTACCTCCTTTAATATTGTTGACTATTAAAGTACCTCCACTGCAAGAAATAGTTAAAGAGGCTATTCCATCATGTGTAATTCCAACACCAAAGTTTCCTAAATAAACACTATTGTTAATGTAAAAATTCGGAGAGGCTCCAAGACCATTATAGTTTCCACTACCCGAGCTTCCAGTGAATGTAATTGTTTGTGGACTGCCTGTTATACTTATACTGCCGTCCTGAACATTTGCCCCATTATACCAATTTAAGGTAAAAGGGTAGGTGACCCCAGTAAAACTGACTGTTGCGGTACCAGTACCTCCCGGACACACCGGTGTGTTTGAAGTCAGTGTCATCGTTTGGGAAATTGCATTTATTGCAAAAAGTAATAATGGCATAAGCAACCATTTTTTGATTTGTAAAAGATTTGATATCATAATGTTTGGTATATTTAATACCATAGACGCATAACCCCAAAATTATGTGACACATTGCTTGGCTTTTAGTAAAATCCCTACACTGTCATTAGCATTTTATTTACTTCCAACCATTTTTCCCAATCAATGGTACAAAACTAAAATCCTCGAAAATTTCAGATTTTAATTCATTTCCTGGAAGTTTTGTAATTCGAACCATCTTTTGTTTGGTGTCGTTTCCAACAGGAATTACTAGGTATCCATTTTCTTTTAATTGATTAAATAATATTTTAGGAACCGATGGTGCACCAGCAGTTACTATGATTTTATCAAATGGTGCTTGCTCCACCCAACCAATTGTGCCATCGCCAACTTTTAAATGAAGTTGTTTATCTCCAATCAATTTTAAAATTTTCGCTGCTTGTTTTGATAATTCAGCATGCCTCTCGATACTATAAACAATTGCACCACATGCTAATAAAATGGAAGCCTGATAACCACTTCCTGTGCCTATCTCTAAAACTTTGTCTCCAATGCTCAATTGCAGTAATTGACTTTGGTAAGCAACAGTATATGGTTGAGATATGGTTTGTCCAGAACCAATGGGGAAAGCTTTATCTTCATAAGCATGTATTTCGAACTCACTTGGTATAAAAAAATGCCTTGGTACTGAATTAATAGCCATTAATACGGCTTCGGCTTTAATCCCTTTTAGCCTCAGCTTATCGGTTAAACCATTTCTTAGGCCCTTGTGTTTATAGGTATCTTCAAACTTTCTATGCATGCGGTTGTATGTTCTTTAGTACACGGTTCATAACAAAATATGGATACAAATAACAAGGTGATGCATTTTTGTACCAAATAAATTTTATCACAATTGTCTAAAATTAAGATTGGAATTGCCGGAAACTCAGATTCAGTGAATCAATATTTGCCTTTTATTAATGCTCAAAATCATTATAAATTTGTTGGCGTATTTGATTCAACTAAATCCGAAAATTTTGAAACTTTTTACGGTTTAAATCCTTTTGTTGATTTTGTTAAACGCACCGATGCTGTATTGTTTTGTGGTAGCCTGCATCTTAATTTAACAGAAAATATAATTAGCTGCATTAAATTAAGCAAACATATTATACTCGAAAAATTCAATCAATTAGACTATTACGAACTATTAACAATTCAAAAGTTGTTGAAAGAAGCAGGTTCATTGTTCTACTATTCAAATGTCTCAGGTACACAAAGCGTTTACACAACTGCACGTCAATTAATCAATAACCCCGGTAATATTTCCGCAAAAGTGCATTTACCTTATGTTAAAACTTTTAGCGAAATTGAAAAATTTAATATCTTGGCAGAATCTGTCGATATGGTCATAAGAAGTGTTTCTTCTCCAATTGCGAAAATCAAAGTCAATAGACATTATATTTTTAATCAGCAACCCGATGAACTCAAAGTTCACCTATTATTTGATAATGGAACGGTCGCCGATATTGTCTATAATCTATTTAGTAAAAATGCGATTAACTACTTCACTGCCTACCAAAAGGGCAAAATTATAACCGCTGATTTTGATTTAAATAAAGTGGAAGAAACAAGAGTCGATATGATGATGGAAAATCAATTATCGCTCTATAACGATACCAACTCAAACCTTACAATTGCCAACAAAATGCAAGTTTTTGAAAAAAAAGTACTTTATTTTGATGCATTACAAAAAGATTTGCTGAATTTTGCAGATTGTATTACTAACCATGTTTCACCTCTTGTGGGTATAGAGGAGGCTATAAACGTGGCACATGTATTACAACAAATACAATATACCCGGCATGAATCAATTGTTTAATTTCAGCATTTTAAGTCTTGTTTTAATATTTTTTCTAGGATGTGACAAAGAGAAGGAGCCTATTCCTTCCTATTTACACATTAAAAAATTCACGCTTACAACAAATAATCTATCGCAAGGTACTAACACGCAAGATATCACAGATGCGAAGGTTTTTGCCAATGGAAAGGAAGTCGGTACATTCGAACTTCCTGTAACTATTCCCATATTTTCAGAAGGAGTTGTTGAAATAACAATCTTTCCAACAATTAAGGAAACAGGCAGTGCATACAACAGAAAGTATTACAAACCCTATATTTCTTTCATCGATACAATCAATTTAAAAGCACTTAGGGTTGATACCATCCAACCTACAACAAAATATAAAGACAATGCAAAATTCGATTGGATATTAGATTTTGAAAACACGGGGAGTTCATTGGTTAAATACGGTTTAAATAATACTACGGATTCTCTAAAAGTGATTCCAACAAGCTCCCCAGGCATTAATCAACCCTTTTCAAATTCTAATTATTGTGGTGTTATTAGTATCGACTCACCATCCATTTTCGAAGATTTTGAAGTGGCAACCATTGCTTCCTATACAGTTCCCTCACTTGGAACCGATGTTTATGTTGAAATGGATTTTAAAAGCAATGCAAATTTTCAAGTAGGTATATTTACAGATGATGGTGCAAGCATTGTTAGAAGCCCCGTTTTCTATGCCTTTCCAACAAACAATGTATGGAAAAAAATATACGTAAACTTAAAAACTGAAACTGGAGACTTACGTCCAGGTTCAAATATTCGTGTATTTTTTGGCGTCTACAAAGATCCAGCAAATCCGGATCTCAAACCATTGGTATACATGGATAATTTAAAATTAGTCTACGTTCCTTAATCCATTTGATATTGACAAAAAATAAACAAATACTAAAATATGTAATAACAGATTACCTGGCGGCAGCGCTTGTTTGGTTTCTGTTATTTTGGTTTAGAAAGCATTATGTTGACACAGCACATAGTGATTATCAATTAGCCATTGGAGATGATAGGAAATTGCTACTTGGTATAATTGTAATCCCTTCGTTTTGGTTAATTCTTTACTATTTTACTGGTTTTTATAAAAATATTTTCAGAAGATCTCGTCTGCGTGAATTAAAACAAACCATTTACACTACTTTATTTGGATCGTTTGTTATATTCTTTGCCTTATTATTAGATGATTCTGTAAGTAGCTACAGAGGTTATTATCAAACTTTTTTCTTGTTATTATCCCTTCAATTAATCGTCACTTATTTAGGCCGATTTATACATTCAAGTGGTATTAATAGAAAAATACAAAACAGGGAATTTGGGTTTAATACCATTTTAGTTGGTTCTAACGAAAAGGCCCTTAAGTTGTTTAATGATTTACAAAATGCTAAAACTACCAATGGATTTTTCTTTAAGGGTTATGTGAGTATCAATGGTGAAACATCGCAATTATTAGCAGATAAACTAACCTATTTAGGTGATTATTCAATGCTAGAATCTTTGATAAAAAAATATGCAATCGAAGAACTCGTAATAGCCTTAGACACGCCCGATCATCAAAAATTAAATGATGTATTAACCATCGTAGAAAATGAACCTGTATTTATAAAAATTATTCCAGATATGTATTCTGTTTTTACCAGAATGGTGAAAATGAATAATATTTTAGGTGCTGTATTAATCGAAGTTGATTTTGAAGTAATGCCTGAATGGCAAAAAAATGCCAAAAGAGTATTTGATATTTTATTTTCTCTATTTGTTTTATTATTGGCAATTCCTTTTCTTCTAATGATTGCTGTGCTTATTAAGTTATCAAGTAAAGGTCCTGTTTTTTTTAAACAAGAAAGAATTGGTTTGAAAGGTAAGCCATTTAATATTATAAAATTTCGTTCGATGAGGCCCGATGCCGAAATGAATGGGCCTCAATTATCGCGCGAAGACGATCCTAGAATAACCAAAATAGGTAAGTTCCTCAGAAAGTCGCGATTAGATGAATTTCCTCAATTCTACAATGTGCTTATTGGTGAAATGAGTGTTGTTGGACCTCGTCCAGAAAGACAATTTTTCATTGATCAAATAATGAAACGCGCACCTTATTATAGCCGTTTAAATAAAGTTCGTCCTGGTATTACCAGTTGGGGGCAAGTTAAATATGGCTATGCCGAAAATATTGACCAAATGCTAGAACGCTTATTTTATGACATTCTTTACATCGAAAATAACAGTTTGGCACTCGACTTTAAAATAATGGCCTACACCGTGCTAATTATGATTCAAGGTAGGGGGAAATAAATACGACTACCTGATGAGTTGAACCGTGCCATTCACTTCTTTTATTAAATTTGTTTTTGAGTTGGTAAACTTATAGATATAGTAATAAGTGCCCGCTGGACAGGGACTGCCAACCTGGTTATGCAAATTGCCATCCCAATAAGAATCTTCCGGATAATTAAAACGATATACAACAACACCCCAACGGTTGTATATTATTCCTGTAAGCTTATTGTATCCAGTAAATTCAGCTTCAAGATAATCATTTAACTCATCCAAAGTTCCAGGCGTAAAAACATTAGGAATTTTTATTGAATTGGTGTCGCAATTAATAAACTTCAAATTAATACTATCGGTATAAGTACATTTATTAGAATCTGTTACTGTTAAATAGAAAAGGCCCGAATTGCTCGCATTGAATGACCGATATTGGCTGCTATTCTGCCATAAAAATTTTGATTTAGGTCTTGCAAATGGTGCTAAGGTATAATAATCACCTGAACATAACGAAGTATCCTTACCCAGTGTAAAATAGGGACGAGAAAAGATGGTAATAGATTTCTCAAAAGTATCTGCCTTGCAACCATCGCTATTTAAATAATTTACAAATAAATTTAATTTAAAAGTCCCTGTTTTATTGTAAACCTTATTTACAATACTATCCCCATTTTGGGTACTTCCATCGCCAAATTTCCAAAAATAGACGGCCAAAGAATCGCTAGTGGCCTTAAAAGTAAAAGTATGAAAGGTATCGCATGAAAAATTAGAAGCAGGCTCAACACTTAATTTTGCTTTGTTTAATTCAAATGCCCCGCCTAATTCTGTAGCATAACTTTCATTGTTGCCATTGGCATATAGGTAAGCTAAAAAACCTTTAGAGGATTCAATGGTATAAGCAGTAAGTGCCAAAATCTTAATATTTATAAAAGCGTTGTTATTACAAGTTATGGTTGCTTTTGTAGAATCTATCGGTAGATTATTTATAAAGATTGACTTCAAATTTTGTTTAGGACAAGTGAGGCCAATGTAAAACTCGGCCGGTGAAGATGAAAGTTCAATAGTAGTGGGCGCTATGAATTGGACATTTTGTGTTAATTGATCATCTGGTAAAACTGTCATGAGACATGGATTGCCAATTAAACTGCCGTTACAAATGCCGCTTTTCATTAATTGCACCACCGAAATATTTTTATCTGCACGGATACAATTAGAAGAATTATTTGTATTGTTATAAATATAAACTTCTCTTTCATTCATTATTTTTATAAAGCTGCCATCTATAAATAATGAAGTATTGTTTTCTGCGGCAACAATTTGTACTAAGTAGCCTTTGGCTAAGCCTTGAAACGGCAATGTTGTATAAGCTTTTCCTTGCAATTCAATCGGTCGCGACTGATTGAACAAATGGTCGACTCCACTGCAAGTTGGGTCGCTTGTTAAGATTCTAGAGGCCTTGCAACCTTCAAAAACAACAAAGCGCTTACAACCTTTATTGTTCCAAATTTTCGATCCAGCTAAACTTTGACTGTCCGTAGTTTGTAAATAAATCAACTGGTTGCGTCTTAATAAACGATAAATAGTGCTATCCTTTTGATCTGATGTATTAATAGATCCCCCAAAAGTTGTTACATCTGCAGAAGGTATAATGTTTATATAACAGCTGTCATCTATTGCCAAAATACTAAATTCACTGCTATTATTTCCTCCTGAGCCGCGATCGCCTTTAAAGGAATTGATGTAATAATGCGGATTGTATGGGATATTATTTATCGGAACAACTGTTGCAATATCGCTGCTTTTCGTACTGCTATTTAAAGCGTAAACACTAATGTCCTTTATAGAAGAAATTCTTAAATTGGTGTTAATAAAGTTGCTTGCATTTGGGGTTACCGCAGCGCTTGTAAAGCTAATAACAGTATCTTTTCTATATATAGTGAAATAAAGTGTTGGGATGGGGTAGGCATCTATCGCAATCGTATTAGGGGCAGTTCTACAAGAAATAGAAAACGAAACTTTCACAGTAGGCAGATGGGTCTCTAAAAATGAAAACAAGAACTCTTTTCCCATATTATCAGTTTGGTTCTGAGCTTTTAAATGCGGAAAATTAACAAATAAAATAAGTGCGCATAGGCTTAATTTTTTACTATATTTTAAAAACATTGAGGGTTCAATTTTATTTTACTTCTTATTTATCAAACAAAGATATATTTTTGACGAATAAAATACTGAAAAAGTTGCTCACGGTGCTTTTTTTGAACATTATTTAATAATTTAAAAAATTACATGAAAAAATTGTTTTACTTATCAGTCGCATTATCGCTCCTTTTTACACAAGGAGTTAATGGACAAACAACAGCTACCCTTATTAAGAAAGTGGAGGCTCAACCAGGCAAATTAATTATACCTTACTCAAAGTATAAATTGCCCAACGGACTTACTATATTAATTAACGAAGACCACAGCGATCCAATCGTTCACGTTGAAGTTACTTACCACGTAGGTTCCAATCGCGAGACGGCTAAAAGAACTGGATTCGCCCATTTCTTTGAACACATGATGTTCCAAGGTTCTCAGAATGTAGCGGATGAAGAGCATTTTAAAATTGTGCAGGGTGCTGGTGGCGAAATGAACGGTACTACCAATAAAGACCGTACTAATTATTTCGAAACTGTTCCTAGCAATTATCTTGAAACAGCATTGTGGTTAGAGGCCGATAGAATGGGATTCCTTTTACCAGCCTTTACAAAAAAGAAATTTGAAGTACAACGTGCTACTGTAAAAAATGAAAAAGACCAGCGTTATGGTGAAGGTTATGGTGCACTTGCCGAAGTACAAGATGAAACAATCTATCCTTTTGGACACCCATATAGTTGGCAAACAATTGGGTATGTTGATGATTTGAATGCTGCTGATTCAAGTGATTTGAGAAATTTCTTTATCAAATGGTATGGCCCGAATAATGCAATTCTTGTAATTTCAGGTGACGTAAACACAGAAGCAACTATTAAAATGATAGAAAAGTATTTCGGTGGTATCAATAGGGGTCCTGAAGTTCCAGCTTTACCTAAAAGACCAGTTACTTTAGAAGAATCCAAAAATGTAACACTCTTAGCCAAAGTTAGCTTCCCTTTATCTAGCATTACCTTTCCAAGCGTTCCTCAATTTCACGTTGATGAGCCTGCTTTAGATTTGTTGGCTTCTCTATTATCTGATGGAAAAAATTCAGAATTATACAAAACATTCATGGATCCTGAATATTGTGTGCAAGCAAGATGTTTTAACTCTTGTCAAGAAATTGCCGGTGAATTTAATTTTCAAATTGTTTCTTACCCAATGTCAGCAGGTGGGTTAACCGAAAAACAAATCAGAGATTCTTTAACAGTAGCTTTAGCCCGTTTTGAAGCAAAAGGAATTAGTGATGACGACTTATTTAGAATCAAACAAGGATTCATAGCAAGTTACTATGGCATTCTTGAAACTGTTGCGAGCAAATCTTCCGTACTTACTGTTTATGAAATGCTTTTACCAAATAAAGATTTTACCTTACAAGATGACCTTGACAGATATTCAAAAGTTACAAAAGAGGATATCATGAGAGTATTTAAAAAATACATTAAAGATAGAAACTACGCATGTATAAATATTCTTCCTCATCCTAAATATGAAATGGATAGAACCTTTAAGGTTCCGCCATACGAAAGTATTAACCAATATGCAAAAGAAAACCCTAATAAATCTGCTTACCAAGGTTTAGCATATACAGCTCCAGTTGATCAAGCGGGCTTAGACAGAAAAAACCACCCAGTAATTCCGGCAGCTACACCTGTTCAAGTTCCAAATTTCTTTAAAATTACTTATGACAATGGCGTAAAAATAATTGGTACCAAATCTCTTGAGTCACCGCGCGTTTACTTTACAGTAAATATTAGAGGTGGACATAGATTCGAAAATGGTAAAATTAAAAATGGAACAGCTTCCATGTTAGCAGATGCCTTAAATGAAAGTTCAACAACTACAAAGTCAGTTGATATCGAAAATAAATTACAAGCAATGGGAAGCCAAATCGGATTCTCTGCTGGTGCGAACTCAATAAATTGCATGGTTACTTGTTACAAAGATAAAATTGGTGAAACTATGGCCATTCTTGAAGAAAAATTATTCAATCCTGCATTTGACAACAAAGAGTTTAAAACAAATAAAAAAGCGCAATTAGAATCAATATCTTCAACTAATATTAGTCCTGTTTCTTTTGGAACTAAGTCTTTCTTTCATACATTATATGGTACTGACAACCCAATCGGTGTAACAGCGCTTAGCGATTATAAAGCAGCAAGCGGTATTTCTATTGATGATTTGAAAAACTACTATAACAATTTTATTTCTTCAAATATGACGACAGTCACTGTCGTTGGTGATGTTGATGAAGCGCTTATTGCAGATAAGTTATCATTCTTGAAAAAGATGCAAAATAAAAATTTAACAATGCCTGTATTTAGCAAGTTTCCTGAAGTAGGTGGAACTCAAATATACCTTGTAAATGCCGATTATGCTAAACAAACTAACCTAATGATGGGTTATAGAACCATTCCTTATGATATGGAAGGTGATTTTTACAAATCAACTATTATGAACTTTGCCTTGGGTGGTAACTTTAACAGTCGCCTAAACCTAAATATCAGAGAAGATAAAGGTTGGACCTATGGTATACGCTCGGGCTTTAGTTCAATGGGAACTGATCAACCGGGGTATTATATTGTAAGCGCTGGTATCAAAACTTCAGCTACTGATAGTGCAATCAATGAAATTTTAAAAGAAATAAAAAAATATAAAGAAGGCGGTATAACAGATGAGGAATTGGCCTTTACAAAACAGTCTCTAATAGGAAACGATGCATTAAAATACGAGAGCCCAAGAGATAAATTAGGTTTCTTGAGTCAAATCATAATTTTAAATTTGGATAGAAATTACAATGAAAAGCGCGCTGAAATTGTAAAAAACATTACCAAAGAACAAATCAATGAATACGCTAAAAAAATGCTCTCAACAGATAACCTTGTTATTATGTGTGTAGGAGATGATATCTTGATAAAAGAAAAACTTGAAAAACTTGGACTTGGAAAAGTAAAAGTTATCAAAATGTAATTGAATAAATAATAATAGAAAAAGTCCTTCCAAAAATTTGGAAGGACTTTTTTTTTGCCCACCCATTATTTTATAGTTTTACCTACAACGAGACAATATTATCTTTTAAATGTCTTAGTGAAGCTAAAAAAGCTCAATTTCCCGCCTTTTATGATTGCAATAGGATATCAAAAATTAAACTTAAAAATCTGGGTTAAAAAACAACCTGAATAGTGTGTCTATTTGTTGGTAGTTTGTGGAATCTTAAGCTTGAAATATGGCCAAAATATTGTATTTTGCACTGTTTTTTAACAATCAACATATATGGACCAAAACCCAGAAGATAACTTCATTGAACGTATTATCCCGATTAACATTGAGGACGAAATGAAAACCGCATACATCGATTATTCGATGTCGGTTATTGTAAGTAGAGCATTGCCAGATGTAAGAGATGGTTTAAAACCTGTACACAGAAGGGTTTTATATGGAATGACAGAATTGGGATTAGGTCCAAGTAGACCTTATAAAAAATCTGCTAGAATAGTAGGTGAGGTGATGGGTAAGTATCACCCGCATGGTGATTCATCTGTTTACGATACGATGGTTCGTATGGCACAACCTTGGAGCTTGCGTTATGAGATGGTTGATGGGCAAGGAAACTTTGGCTCGATTGATGGTGATTCTCCAGCTGCAATGCGTTATACCGAAGCAAGATTGAAAAAAATTGCTGAGGAAATGTTGAACGATCTTGAAAAAGATACGGTTGACTTTCGTCCTAACTTTGATGATTCACTAAAAGAACCAACTGTTTTGCCATCCAAATTCCCTAACTTGTTAGTGAATGGAGCTTCTGGTATAGCAGTAGGTATGGCTACCAATATGGCGCCACATAATTTATCTGAAGCGATTGACGCAACCATTGCTTACATTGACAATAGGGAGATAGAAATCTCTGAGTTAATGGTGCACATAAAAGGACCTGACTTTCCAACTGGCGCAATTATTCATGGTACAGATGGTATACGTTCTGCCTTTGAAACAGGTAGAGGTCGTATCCTGATGCGCGGAAAAACAGAAATTGAAACAATGGGCAATGGGAAAGAAATGATTATCGTTACTGAAGTTCCATACCAAGTAATGCCAAATCAAATTATTACACGTGCTGTTGAATTGGTTCAAGAAAAAATAATCGATGGTATTGTTGGTGTTAGAGATGAATCTGGTAGACAAGGAATGCGTTTGGTGTTTGAATTAAGAAAGGATGTTATTGCAAACGTAATTCTTAACCAATTATTTAAATATACATCGTTGCAATCTTCTTTCTCTGTAAACAACATTGCTCTTGTAAAAGGTCGACCTGAAATGCTTAATCTAAAAGATATGATTAAACATTTTGTTGAACACAGGCATGAAGTTGTTGTTAGAAGAACAAAATATGATTTAGCAGAAGCACAAAAAAGAGCCCACATTTTAGAAGGCTTATTAATAGCCTTAGATCACCTTGATGAGGTGATAGCGCTAATCAGATCTTCCAAAGGACCAGATGAGGCCAGAGAAGGTTTAATTAGCAAATTTGGTTTAACTGAAATACAAGCCAAAGCTATTCTTGATTTAAGATTGCAGCGTTTAACAGGTTTAGAACGTCAAAAGATCAAAGAAGAGTTCGAAGAATTAATGAAATTGATAGCTTACCTACAATCTATATTGAACGATGAAGCCCTAAGATATGTTATCATTAAGGATGAATTGCGCGAAATGAAAGAAAAGTATGGCGATGACAGAAGAACCAGAATTGAACACAGTGCAGGCGAAATTGATATTGAAGATTTAATTCCAAATGAAAAAGTGGTCCTAACCATTTCACACATGGGTTATATTAAAAGAACAAGCTTAAGTGAATATAAAGAACAAAATCGCGGCGGTAGAGGGAACAAAGGTGTTTCGCACAGAGATGAGGATTTTGTTGAACACTTATTTGTAGCCAATACGCATAATTATATGCTATTCTTTACAGAGCAAGGGCGTTGTTTTTGGATGAAAGTTTATGAACTGCCTGAAGGTGGAAAAGCTACAAAAGGTAGGGCAATCCAAAACCTAATCGCTATTCCTAAAGAAGATAAAATAAAAGCATACCTAAACATTGAAAATCTTAAAGATGCTGACTATTTGAATTCTCATAATATTATTATGTGTACCAAAAAAGGTATTATTAAGAAAACTACATTGGAGGCTTATTCCCGTCCTAGAACCAATGGTATAAATGCCATTACAATTAGAGAAGGTGACGAGTTATTGGAAGCAAAATTAACCAATGGAAATTGCGAAGTAATCATTGCAAAAAAATCAGGCAAAGCAATTCGCTTTAACGAATCTCTCGTTCGTCCAATGGGAAGAAATGCAAGTGGTGTAAAAGGGATAACACTTGAATCAGAGAAAGATGAAGTAATTGGAATGTTAACTGTAGACAAGGAAACCTTGGATACTGCAACGGTTTTAGTGGTATCAGAAAAAGGCTATGGCAAACGTTCTTATTTAGTTGATCCTGAAACAAAAGAAGATGAATACAGAGTAACTGGTAGGGGAGGAAAAGGTGTTAAAACGCTTAATATAACAGATAAAACTGGCGACTTAATTGCAATCAAAAATGTGTCCGATGAAGACGGTTTAATGATTATTAACAAATCAGGGCTTACCATTCGAATGCGTGTTGATGCTTTAAGAACAATGGGTAGAGCAACCCAAGGCGTTCGACTTATAAATATTAAAGATAGTGATGCTATTGCTTCGGTTGCAGTGGTTCCAGTTGAAGAAGAAGAGGAAGAAATATTGGATAATATTGAAGCAGGAGTAGTTACAGATACCGATACAACAGATTTACCAGAAAACCCTGATAAACCTGCTGATGACGAAAATGGCATAACTATTGAATAATTAATATAAATTACCTTAAAAAGAAATGAAAATGAATAGAATTTTAGCAGGACTTACATTAACACTTTTATTGTTGAATGTCCATTCGGTTAGCGCACAAGTAAACAAAATAAAATCAGTCCGAAATATAATGAATTCCGGACAAGATGTGAATATTACAACTGCTAAGTATAATATTGATTTGGCATACGAGAATGCGCAAACTAGCAATAGTGTTGATATGTGGTGCTGGAGGGCTATCGTCTATTCATACATAGGTTATAACACGGACACATCTATTTCTAATATGGACATAGATGCAGCAAGAAAGTCTGGTCAATCATTTAAGAAATATTACGAGTTTTCAGAACAAGAAAGATCATCTACCCAAGATGAAGCAAATAGTTATATTTTAATGTCAGGCATATTATGCTTCAACAAAGCCCTAAACTTGTCTAATGAAAATGATAAATTTAATGAAGTAAAAGAATACATGGGATATGTAGAAAATATCATGAAAAATGATGAGAAAGGTCAACTAGCTGCGCAAAATTTAACTTTAGCCAAAGTTTACTTAATACTTTTGCAGTCTGCCCAAAAAAACAACTTAGTTGATGAAGAAATCTATTATCTGAATCAACTAGTAGCGACTCCTAAATATTTCAATGCCTATATCTACATTCGTTTGAGTGAAATTTACTCAGAAAAAAAAGAATATGACAAAGCTTTGGATATTCTTGCAAAAGGAAAAGAAAAAATCCCCGCCAGTACAAGTGACTTTTTAAATGCTGAAATCACAATCGAGATAGAAAGAGATCATATAACGGCTTTAATTGCAAAATTTAACGAGGGTATTGCGCAAGATCCCGAAAATGCCATATACTACTACAACAGAGGAACTACCTATTCAATGCTGAAAAATAAAGATGTAGAGAATGAAGTAACTCCTTCGAAATATTACTTTTCTCAAGGTTTAAACGACTTTAAAAAGGCGATAGAACTTGACCCTTCAAATCAAGATGCGAGTTTTAATGAAGCCTCATTATTGGTAGATTCTGCAAATTTTGTTTATAGATTAAAATCAAAATTTCCTGAAAAATATGATTTTTATGAAAAATTAAGCATTAGTATTTACAAGCAAGCTTTAGAAAAACTTGAATTAATTCGTCAAACCGGTTTGAGAAAAGATGCTGAATTAATAGATATGTTAAAAACAATGCGCAGTATCTGTTCTAAAATTGGTGATGAAGATGGTAGAAAAAAATACAACGAAATGTATAAGGAAGAGGAAAACAAACTGAGAAACAGTTCTAATTAGAAATACTTACAAATAAGGGGCAAATCATATTTAGCCCCTTATTTTAAAATAATACAAGTTAACATAATATTAATTATAAGACAAAATAGAATGGGATTGAATATTCGGTAACCATTGATATTAATAGATCTCTGATATTTGATAAACTTTACCGTTAAAATTAAATTTATCTTTTAGTCCTAGGTTTAACATCAATTTGGCCAAAGGCGATTGACTAGATATTATAAAAATATCTTCAGATTCAATGTTGATCTTTCCTAAAGAAATCGAAATGTAAAATATTCCTGAATCAGTCACAACAAAACTTCCAAAAGAAATTTTTGCAGAACTAATACCCGGATTGATTGAAGCTAATATTTTCTTACTGTTAACCAATTCTTTAAACTGCACACCCAATTTTTCTTGCTCCATTTGCATCATCGCTTTTCCAGTATCATGCTTGTCTCCAGCAGAACTTTTAGTTTCATTTGCGGCAGAATCTTGGTATAATTTATATTCTTTCTGTATTGTGGCTATTTTGGAATCTATCAATGCACTGCAAGATTGATAAACCTTTAACTTGAAATCTTTACTAAATCGCATCATTCCTTAATAAACTTGTAAGTCTTGATCGTATCGCCTGAATAAATAACAAGGATATAATTTCCTGAAACTATTTCATCAATATCAAATCGTATCGTATTTGAACCCATTATTTTAATTGGAACTGTTATTTCTTGACCCATGCTATTATAAATCCGATAAACATTCGATTTATTTTTGTTAGAAAATATGTCTAAATTTAAATCAGTCTGCGCTGGATTGGGATAAACATTATAAGCATCCCACGATTCTGACCCTTCACAATAATCTAATTGTTGATCTATTCCTTTTAATAATCTACCACTCAATTTTACTCCAATGTAAACATGGTTGTCAATAGATGTCTCAAATGACTGTAATTTTTGTCCATCTAATTTAACAATACTGTTCCATCTATTATCTTTGGTTAATCCTTCGATGATGTAATATTCGTAATCTTGTATTTCATAAGTGTAAAATGAAATTCTATACAAATCATTTTTTGTAAAATCGCATGAAAAAAGAAAATTATCTACTGGCAATGCCTGTAAGCAACTTACATTTATTAACGATGAATCAATATGTTTACATCCATTTATGGTATCTGTAATTGTTAGGATATTTATGAATGACCCTATCGAAAGATAATTTACCAATCCTGGATTTGAATATCCAATACCACTGACTGATGCGGGATTTCCACTTGGGAATACCCAAGCATAATTAAAACCGTTTCCATTCCGAAGCGTACTAGAAAAATTGGTGGAATCTTTGCAACTATTTTGCATGGATTGCGTAATGGTTTCTGAAACTGGACCTTGTAACGTTAATTGAACCGTGTCTTTAACAATACAATTGCTCATCGTGTCCGTTGCCGTTAAAATATAATTTGCACTTGTTTTTGCAATAAAAGTGGTTGTATCTTTTGTACTCGTATTCGGTGACCAATTATAAATAGTATTTGAATTAGAATTGGTCCTTCCAAGCCTTATTGATTGATTTTTACAAAATGTGGAATCTCTGCCTGCATAAATATTCGGTTTGAAATAATTATTTGTATTAATCGAAGCAAATACGCCTTGTCCTAAATTATAATAGGTACCACTCCCACTTAATTGAAGCTTCATATCTCTAATCATGTATACATTATTGCCGTTTAATGGAAAAGAATCAATAAAGGTTAATTGAGAGGTGCTTGATAACAAGCTAAAGCTACTATCTATGTCTTTAGATCGGTAGATAAAATAAGTGTGAACGGCCGTATCGATTGAAGCCTGCCATTTCAATTTGAAATTATGGGAACAACCGTCCTGATTAACCGCAAAGTTTTTAGCTGGATCAACCATTTGCATTCTAATGGTGGGATCACCCATTAAGGCTGGATGAATATTCCAATATGAGTAACCAAGACTTGGGTAGAGTAAAGAAGCATTTGAGGTGTCAAAGTTATTTTGACTCATCATGGTGCTAAACCCAATTGGATCACCCATGCCCATGTGATGAAAAAACCAATGAGGCCGGCCAACAGCAAATGTATTCAATACATATCCCTTTGATGCAAGTGGAGCTCTTAAAAAATTATTAGAATTATCCCAATCAATAAAATAGCTGCCAAAGAAACCACTAAACACACTTTTTATATTTTGAGATGCGCTCGCAATATCAGCCGTGTAACCAATAGCACTGTTATAATTATAACCCCCGTAACCGTATCCAAAACTCCACATATAATCAGCGGTATCTAGCGTTTTTAAATAATCCTTAGCCTTTGTGCATGTATCATTTATCAATGGGGCCATGTTTCTGTAAGCATTATTTGCAAAATCCTCTGGAACCAATGCGGTACCAAATACATCATCCAACAAACAACGTTCTTTGACACTGTAAACCCTGTTTCTATAATCATGGTCACGTTTTAGATATTGTTTTAATAATTCTCTTTCTGACAAAGAAAAACTGCTCATATCTGATAGATCAAGTCGACCTACTTGTAGGGTAATCAAATATGGTATGAGTGTATTATCAAATTTCCCATCTCCAATTGCATTATTATTCGCACTTCTACTTCCGCTAGAATTTGAAACAATGCTATCGGTCCAAAGTGAATCTGTTAAAACATCGCCATAATAACAATCTGCAGGCCAAGCGCCTTCGTGGCTGGCGCCTGGTGTATTTACTGAGGTATGTCCATCAGGAGGATACGTTCTGTTTTCGTGAAAATCTCCAGCGTATGGAACCGCTAAATCCCCTATTAGCAGTAGGCTTTTCACATTCGTCGGGTCAGACTTATAAGTACTTAAAATATATGATTTGATTTGGGAAACAGTTGTAGATGGTGAAAAATATTTAACGACCGGAATCCAGCCATCGCCTATTAAATCGTTTCTTAAAACCCTGAGCGAAGTATCTAAAAAAGCCCTATGAGTACTATCAATAATCAATAAAATCTTCCCTCTAGCTGAAATAGCAGGTACTTGATGACCAGCGGTTATATACCCATAAACAGGATAAGAAAAGGAATACGGACCATCGGTTTTTTCAACCATGTATTCATATTGTAACCCAGTGGGTATGGTATCGCTAAATGAAGTATCGGTATTGGATAAATTGCGGAAAGCAGATCCCCATGACAAGGTGTTTTTTGATTTTCTATAAACAATTTGGCTCGAGGCTGTTGGGGTGCGATTTCGCCATTTAAAATCAAGAATAGAATTAGAAGAATTGTAATACTTGCTTTTACACGAAATTTCAATGGTATAGTTTCTAATTGCTTGCGACTTTAACTGAATGGAACAAGATAGCCCAATTAAAATAGTTAAGATGTATTGAATATTGTTTGATCGCAAGTTAATTTTAGTTTGGCTCAAAATTAAGTAATTTTTTAATGACAATAGCAGATTTAGAAATATCGGCTTCTAAATTTTCTAATCATTTCAACATGTTCAGCCGGTTTTACACCTTTTAATTTATTGTAATTTGAAATCCTATACAAATATTTCCAAGTAGTTATAAAAGATAAGAGTGATTTAAAATAACCATAAGTATTGTCATAGATATGCGTTGGCTCAGCAGTTATTCCATTAAATTCAATAATTTTTATCGCTTCTAATTTTTCAAGATTTTTATAACTTTCTACTTTAATATCAAACCTTCCGTAGTATATCCCTTTGATGTTTGACATTACTTTATTCATCGAAATGTCCAATTCTTCAGAAATCCACTGATTTCTGTTAATAAACTCAGTGCCATTGCAATGATTCCCTATAGTGTGTAAAATACAAATTTCATTTAATCTTGGAATATAGTTTATGTCATAGAAGGTTCTTTCCATTATTTGCTCAAAAAACACACACCCACGTTCGCTTTTTTTAATTAATTGTTCAATCGTATTAAATGCATTTCCAATGACCGTAAAAAATTTTTTTTCTGTTAGTGAGATTACTTTATATTTATCTTCATTAGGTAAATACGATACAAAAACACCGTACTCCAAATTATAAGCAATATACTCCTGAATTAAATGTGGTATGGTTATCTGTTCTAAAACTTTTTTAAGTTCTATTTCGGTTATTATTTTCACCACACCTCTTCCTCTCTCACCTGAATCGGGTTTTAAAATAACGGGAAATGTAAAAGGTGTTTTTTGAATAAACTCATCAATTTCATTGACCGTATGAAATGGATTAGTTAGTACCGAAATTGGTCTATATTCGACTGGGATATTTTTATCTATATTATTTTTAGAATCAAAAAAAAATCCCCCATATTGGTCAATACCGGGATTGGCATTGGTGTAAAAAAATAGATGACGCTTCAATATTCCATAAAATAAAATGACTGGCAACAATGGCAAATAAAAAGCCCACATTGGCCAATATTCATAATGCATTAATTTTATTAGCCAAACTTTTTTCATGCCTCAAAAGTCAAATCACTGGTATTAAAAACATCGTAATATCTCGCATTCAACGTTCCATTTCTATATCTAAATTGCGTAATACTAACCGTATCAACTAAATCCGTGAATTTATTTTTATTAGACCCAATTCTCATTTGATCATGAAAATTAAATATTGATTCAAAATTTACCAATCTAAATTCAGAGTTAATAGCGTTTTGGGCTTCGTTATTGTATAGTGTGCTTGAGCAAATGAGCATTGGTTTTAAAAGATCAGAAGTTTCAATGGTTATTTGAATGCCGTCATGTCTGTATATACTTAGATTTTTTAACGCCAAATTATAAATACTTAAAGTAAAGGGTTCAATTTTATGTCCTTTAACATATCTCAGCAATGAATCAATGTCATTATTTATCAGTAAATCCTTTAAAATTTGTCCTCTACTTATTTCATATGGCAGATCTCTGGAATGTTTTTCTAAGGCGCCATTTTGCAGACAAGCTATTATCTTTCTATTATACCCTATCCAAGTACCACCAGCGACTTTGTCGATTGGACAAAAAATCGGATTCGACTCTAAATTTCGCCAAGCAGGTTTTTCACTTGATCTCCCTCTCCTTTCATCTCTATTAAATGTGAGTATAAATTCTTCGCTCGTCTTAACAAAAGAAACAATACACATTAATTACTCTGAGAAAGTCTATAAATACTGGTTGATTCTGCAATTCCAAAATCAGGATAATTTGAAAAATTAAACCCATTCGATTCCGCAATAAAACGAATAATTGCAAAATGGTGAACTGTGTGTTCAGATAGATAACTTAATTCCCTCCCGATACTACTAGTATAGGTATATTCATTAATTCTGGTAAAAATCGACTGATTTTCATCTAAAACCAATAGATCAAGTTCGATAATTAATTTGTTTAAAGCGGTTTCAAATAATTTTTTACTTTGTTCTAATTTCAAATCTCTTTTTCTGAAATCATAATTAATTTGTTCCAAACGATATGAACTCAGAAATTGTTCGTAAAATTCTATGACATGCCTGCTATGAGAACATATTGCTCCTGAAAATGAATGACCATTTTGCGGCTTCAAGAAGCATAACTCATCCATTTTGCTCAATATTTCAGCAAATATTCTAAGCGATTGTAGATTTATTTTTACCACCTATTGCAAATAAAACAAGGAATTCTGATTATACCAAAACTCTTTTTAATATTGTTTAATAGAAGTGAATAAAGCGTTTACTATTTTATTGTTTCCATTAAAACGAACACCTTATCTTTGTGACAATGGAAATTTCAGGAAAAATTATCAAAAAATTAGATGCTGTTACTGGTAACAGTACACGTGGAGAATGGAAAAAGCAAGAGTTTATTATCGAAACTGAGGATAAATATCCAAAACAGGTATGCATAAGCGCATGGGCTGAAAAAGTTGATGAATTAACTAAATTTAACATAAACGATAAAGTTAAATTATCGCTAAATGCTGAAAGTAGAGAGTACAATGGCAGATGGTATACAGACTTGCGTTTCTGGAAGATTGAAATGTTAGGTTCAAACCCTGCGAGCACCAACACTATAGCACCAGCTACTGCAGCGCCTGTTGTTGAAGATTTCTCTAATTTCGACAATAGTCAAGAATCAGACGATCTTCCTTTTTAATCTTCATCTCTTATGGATAAAAAAGATAAAAAATTCTTAAGCGACTACCTCAATAACGCATCCCCTACTGGATTTGAAACTTCTGGTCAGAAAATTTGGCTAGATTTCATGAAACAATATTCAGATGAGTACATTACTGATGCCTATGGTTCTGTTGCTGCAATTATAAATCCTGGAAAAGATTTTAAGGTAGTTATTGAAGCACATGCCGATGAAATTAGTTGGTTTGTTAAATATATTTCTGATGATGGTTACATTTATGTAACCCGCAATGGAGGCTCAGATCATATGATTGCACCTTCAATGCGGGTAAAACTATTGACTGAAAAGGGCTCTGTGCGTGGCATTTTTGGTTGGCCAGCTATTCATGTTAGAACCTCTGATAAAGATATTGTACCTACCATGGATAATATTTTTATTGACGTTGGTTGCTCGAAAAAAGAAGAAGTTGAAAAATTAGGTATCCATGTTGGCACAGTTGCAATATTCGAGGATGAATTAATGGAACTCAACGACAAATATTACACCGGAAGGGCTTTAGACAATAGAATTGGTGGTTTTATGATCGCGCAAGTTGCTAAGAGAATTAAAGAAAACAAGGATAAACTGCCTTTTTCCTTATATGTAGTCAATGCCGTTCAAGAAGAAATTGGATTAAGAGGTGCCGAAATGATATCAAGGAAAATAAAGCCTGATGTTGCCATAATTACAGATGTTTGCCATGATACGTCCTCCCCATTGTATGATAAAAAGAAACAGGGCGATCAAAAATGTGGAAAAGGTCCTGTATTAACTTATGGCCCAGCAGTGCAGAATAATCTTCTTAAAATGGTCATTCAAACTGCTGAAAAATATAAAATACCCTTTCAAAGAGCTGCTGTTAGTAGAAGTACAGGCACAGATACAGATAGTTTTGCATACAGTGGCGAAGGTGTGCCATCTGCATTAATTTCTTTGCCTCTAAAATATATGCATACCACAGTTGAGACAATTAGCAAAAGCGATATGAACCAAGTAATAGATTTAATGTATCGCTTTGTTACAAATCTTAAATCAGGGCATGATTTCAAATACATAAAATAAGTACAAATAATACTTTTACAAGTTAATGCAAAATAGATTCAATAAAATAGGTTCTATTCTTGGCATTTTCTTTTTGAAAATATTATCGCATTTTCCTCTTTTTTTTCTTTACATTTTAGCCGATTTCCTTTATTTCGTATTTTACCGATTGATTAAATACAGAATTAAAGTTGTTAGAAATAACTTGGCCAATTCATTTCCTGAAAAAAGCAAGGCTGAACTCCTTCAAATAGAAATCAAATTTTACAAATACTTAGCAGATTTAGTAATTGAAACTATCAAAAGTTTTACAATTTCTAAACGCAAATTATTGAAAAGAATGACCTTTTTGAATACAATCTATGTAGATCAATTGGTTAACGACAATAAAAGTGCAATGGTTGTTATGGGTCACTATGGTAATTGGGAGTGGATTTGTCGTTCGGCTCCTCTTTTTATTAAAAACAATATAATTGTTGCATACAAACCATTAACCAATCCTCAATTTGACAAACTTTTATATCAAGCAAGAATCGAATTTGGTGTCCGTCAGGTGCCTATGCACCAATTGCCTCGTGTCTTATTAGCCGAGAAAAAGCCCTACCTATTGATATTATTAGCCGATCAGTCACCATCAGATTCAGAATCAAGTATTTGGGTTGAATTTCTTAACCAAGATACAGCGGTCTTGCCTGGTATAGAAAAATTAGCTATTAAGTATAAATTACCCATCTATTATAACGAAGTAAAACTCTTAAAAAGAGGTTATTATACATGTGAGTTTAAACCAATGATTGAAGTTACTGAAAATTCTAAATATTCAGAGATAACCCAATTGCATTCTATGCGTTTAGAGGAAAATATTAAATCAAATCCTACGCTTTGGCTATGGAGTCATAAACGATGGAAGTTAAAAAGAAATTAAGTCTTTATTTTATTTTTTGAATTAAACAAGTTGCACACTTAATATTTAGATAGTATTATTGCAGCATGGCAATGAGCAAAAAATCATTATTTGATAGTAACGAAGCAGATTTGAGTGTTATTTGTAAGGCCCTTGGGCACCCAGCAAGAATCAGAATTATAAAATTGTTGTTAGCAAAAAACGATCAAACTTGCCAGCAAATAGTTGATAAACTTCCTTTAAGTCAATCAACTGTTTCTCAACATTTAAGCGAATTAAGATCTGCCAATTTATTGAACGCTAAAAATTACAAGACCAGTGTTATATATAGTGTAGATAAAGATTACTTGGCAAAGGCTCAGAAAATGTTCTCTGACTTGTTTTATGCTCACATACTGAATGTAAAGCAAACTTCTTTATTTTAAATCGGTTACCACCATTTCAAAGGTACTTAATTGCTTTGTAATTGATAGATTCGTATCTTTCAATGTTCTAATTTGAGCCAAAAGCTTATATTTTAGTGCATCCTTATCATCTGTTTCAGATTTATACATCTCCCCTTTATCCAATATAAGCCATTCCGCACTAATTTTAGGAAAATTGATTAAAACAGCTATTACAAGGTCTAAGCTTGCCTTGTTTCTTCCTGATGCCAAATGAGAAAGGACGGCATTAGAAATACCTAATTTATTGGCAAAGTCAAGCCTACTCATTCCTGAACTTACAAATACTTGTATTATTTTACTCTCAATCATGTTTACAAATGTAAATTATAACCTTTACATTTGTAAACAAAGTGTTTTACATTTGTAAATTTATATATATGCTTATATATCAATTAATTGTAATTATACTATTTGTATTAATAGTGATGGCTGAGATATAAAACGAGTGATCAAGTTGGATTTATTCACTAAATGCAAACTTTACTTCTAAAGTCAAAAGATCTAACAAAAATATCAACATTTTATTGGCAATAAAGTTAATTAAATCTAAATTTTGATACCTATATTAATAGTTTATATAACAATCATATATAAATGATTTGTAATTATTTAGATAATTTGTATAGTTATTATTTAGCCCGTTAAAAGTGGCGAAATACCCAAATTAACCTTGGTCTGCTATCCCCTATTATTACTTGTTTCTTACAACCAATTTATAAATCAATTTATTTACACTATTTTTACAACTTATTTATTAACTGTGTATATGAACAAAAAATTACTATTGCTTGCATTGGGATTACCATTCCTACTAAATGCTCAAAAGTCAGCAAGGCCTGACATCCAGCCCGCTCAAGGCTTATTATTAACCCCAAATGTTGAACACTTTACGGAAAAACAAACAGATTCTATCTCTTCAAATTCTGTAATGACCTCTAAATCATCAACTAAAAGAGGTACTTCAACTTCCTATAATTTCATACAAATTGGAAATACTTACTATGATTTGCAGACGAATGCTAGTATTGGTCGTAGAATAATGTTACTTCCAAACGGTAAGGTATCAGCTGTATGGACGACTTCTGATAACAAAACAATTGGTTTCCCCAACAGAGGAACTGGTTATAACTTCTATGATTCTCTTGCTTGGTTCCCTAGCCCTATTCATACCCCTCGCCTTGAAACTTCTAGAACTGGCTGGCCCTCACTTGGTGTCAACGGCAATAGCGAATGGGTAATGGGTCACGATGCTACATTGGGAGGATTCGTAAAATCGACAAACAGCTCTATTGGAAGTAAATCATGGACTTCATCTTCAGCTGTGCTGACTCAAATTAATAAACGTCCAATTTGGGGTAGAGTTGCAAACAACGGAAATTATTTCCATTGCGTTGCAAATTATTCTGATTCGGGTGCAATTGGTGAAAAGAGAGCACCGACAATCAATGGTGTTTTTGCTCCTATGACCTACAGCCGATCAACAGATGGTGGTGTTACATGGTCAACACAACACATGCTATTACCAGGTTATGACAGTTCAAGATATGTTTCTGGTGGTGGCGATCAATATGCAATTGATGTTAGAGATTCAATTGTTGTGATTGTTTCAGGAGATATACATGAAGATGTTGCAATGTGGAAATCTACGGACAATGGCTTAACATTCAACAAAACGATTATGGATACCTTCAATTATTCGCCTTACAGAGATACCATGGTATTTGTTGGTAGCCCTTTTGTTTGTGACGGGTCATTAGATGTAATTATTGATAAATCAGGAGCCGCACACGCTTTTTGGGGTGTAACTAATGTAACCAAAAGAAATAAAAGTGCTGACAGTAGTTTCTTTTCCCCAGCCCAATCCTTATTGGCTTATTGGAGCGAAAATACACCTTTAACTCAATTTATTGCGGCAGGTTCTCAATTCCCAATAGATCCAAATCCAGATCTTAATGTAGGCGGACTCTCTGACACAACCTATTCTGTTTACCCTGGCACATACGCTCCAAGACAAGCTAATTTCTTGCTAAGAGATGGTTCATCTGCTACCTTACAAGGTGCACGTTTAACCAATACAGCTTTATTGCGTTCCCCTTCTGCTGGTATGGATAACAATGGTAACATCTTCGTTAGTTTTTCATTGCCCGTTGCAGGCGATGTTGATGATGCATTCTGTAATTTTAGAGATATTATGATGGTGCATTCTACAGACAATGGTTTAACTTGGGAAAGACCAATCGATATTACTAAAATAGCCGGAAGTGAAGAAGATTTTGGCTGTGTTGCAAAAAAAGTTGACAATTTCGTTCACTTGATTTTCCAACAAGATGAATCTACCGGCACCAATTTATCAAACCGTGCAGGTGATGTTTCTTTAATTGGTGACAATGGTAATTATATTATGTATGCTGCAGTTCCTGTATCAAAAATTTTAGATGGTACAATTGGCAATAGCTACACAAAAATTGATAAGGTTATTAATTCAAAAGAAATATTTATTGTTTCTCAGAACCAACCGAACCCTTTCAGCTCAAATTCAGAAGTTTTAATTTGGTTAGAAAATCAAGCCGATGTTACTTTAGAAATTACTAACATGATGGGCCAAGTAATTTCAACTCAAACTTACTCTGAAATGAGTGCTGGAAATCAAATTTTAAAAATCAATGGCGACGCTTTAACAACTGGTATTTATTTTTATACTGTAAAAACAAGTACAAACAGTGTTACTCAAAAAATGATGATTCAACGTTAACCACTTTTACTAACTTCATTAAAAAAATCCTGATTAAGCAATCAGGATTTTTTTTTTGAACCCAATCTAAAAATAATTAAAATAATTTTGAAAAACATTTGTTTCTAAGTTTAAAAAACATACATTTGCACCACTCTAAAAAAGAGTATGATTCCGTAGCTCAGCTGGTAGAGCATTACACTTTTAATGTAGTGGTCCTGGGTTCGAATCCCAGCGGGATCACCAGCCATAAAAAACCCTTTGAAAAAATCAAAGGGTTTTTTTATTTACTCCTTTTTGGAAGGAAGCAGATCAGGTTCAAAAGCTGTGGGGAGAATAATTTAAAATCAGATATTTGGGATCAAGACCAAAAGTTGTGGGCTAGGCATATAATTTAGCTAAACGAAAAAGGA
>JAQSCZ010000018.1 GCA_029945665.1 bacterium
TAGAGCCTTTTTTGATGATTTAATGCAAAAAACTGAGTTTTTTCACAACCTGACGTTTTTGGGCTTGGCGAAGTGGGGGAATTAGTAGTACAAATGTTCAATTTAGTACAAATGTTCATTAGAATTCCAAATGCTCAATTTAGCACTTCTGCCCCCATTTTGCCAAACCCTTGTTAGCGGTAGTACTTTTTGTTAGCCCGCATTTTCAAAAGCCATTCTAATCCAATCAATCACTTCTTTATCAATTTCATTGATGTCTGAAAGGTTGATTTTATGAGAACAAATGCCATTTGGTTTTTCTGCTTCTAATTTACCTTTTGGTTCTACACCTTTTAAGTTAAAACCAATTTCAAATCTTGTTTTCGATGCAGGATTTAAAATGATGAACTGCTTTTTTCTTTTGAAACTTACATAAGTTTTCTTTGGTGCAATTTCAAATTCGCCATCAAATTTTTCAATTTCTGAAAGCAGTTTATCATAAAATGCTTTTAAAGGTTCTTTGCCTTTGTATTGGCTTACAATTAGTTCATCAGTATCTGTCGTAGAATCTGCATCAGAACCCAATACTTTCAGAGCAATTTCCGAAGCGTAACCGTGAGTTACTTGATGCGTTTCTTTTAAAAACTTTACAATTTCTCCGTGTTTTGTCAAACTTTGTTTTGTTATTACACTTTTCCATTCGTCAAGCGAAAGACCTGTTTTTTCTTTCAGGTTTTCTATCATTGTTGCTACTGTCTTATCCATTTTTTTAGTTTTTGATTGTTACAGCTTTATTTAATAAGTCTAAACCTTGTTGGTTGGTTTTTTCCATTTCAGCTTTTGCACCAAATACCCAAAGGAAAAAAGCGTCCATTAATCCTGATTCTAATTTGAAAACTTCTTTTACTTCTATACCATTTGAGTTTTCAGTAAAATAGTATTCAAAAGTTGGCTTTGCTACAAAAGGTTTTTGAATATCACATTTTTTGCCAATAAAATTGAGTTCATCAATTTTTGCAATTTCTTGATAGCCCACATCTTCGCCTTTATTGCCTATCCAATGATATTGAGCACCAACTGTTCCGTCAGTTCCTTTTATATCATGTTTTTGAGTTGGGTCCTGCACCAAAAATGGCGACCATTTTGGAAAATTATTCAAGTATTTTACCATATCAAAAACTTCTTGTTTTGAGCCTTTTATTGTAGTTGTTGTTACAATTTCTATTGATTTCAAACCACTTGCTTTGTATAAACCAAATGTTATAAATGCTATTAAAGTAATGCCGATAATTAAAAGTATCTTTTTCATTTTATTATTATTTTAAAAGTTAAACTCCAAATTGTGTTAAATGATGGTCTAAATGTTTGTAATAAAAATTATTCCATTCTTGTTTGGTCATTACACCAAACCCTGGATGGTCTTTTAGATGAAAATAATTTTCTCCTTTCGTAACCAAGTTGTTTACGTTTGAAATTAATTTACTTTTTTCTTCTTCAAAAACCTTGGGTGTTTTTACAATCATTTCAGAAGCCGTAGAGCTATTTTTCTTTAATGGACTTTCATTAACCAAACCTTTTTTTGCAAGGTTTTTAAGAATAAATCTCAAAAAAGGACTCGATTTTTTATAGCTTTCATCAAAAGCCATTTCGTAGCTTACATTGCAATGTGCCATCATTTGGCTAACATCCATTTTACCCCATTGACTGGGTGTGTTTGCCGATAATTTATTAATTCTTTCGATAAATTGATTGGCAACTTGTGTCGAATATATGTTTTGAATTGTCATTTTTTTTAGTGTTAAAAGTTTAAAATTACATTGGATTAATTGTTCTTACTTCTACTGTTCCGCCCATTAAAAGGATTGGGCATTTTTTTGCCAACTCGGTAGCTACTTCCATAGATTCTGCTTTTAGAACCATATTCCCTGCAACCATTTGCCCTTGGGCAATGTGAAAGCCTTCTTCGGTAGTTTGGTCAGCAAAAATTTTCTTGCCTTCAAATCCTAATTGGTAAGTACTCACTAATTTCCCTTGCATTGCAATAGTGCCAATAAATTCTCCCCATTGCTTTGACATTTCTTGTAGTTGCTCTGGTGTTGGTTGTTCGTTGCTTGGTTCAAATCTGAAAAGCAACATAAATTCTGATGTCTGTGTCATTTTTTTAAATTTTTAATTGTTATTAATGATACAAAGATGTGGCAATCTAAAAGAACTAATCTTGTCATATGGCAAGAAGTGAAATTAACTTGAAATTTCTTTTCGTATTCTGCTTAAAGAGGTGTCTGTAATACCTAAAAAAGTTGCAATATGCTTTAATGAAACATTTTGGATAATATGTGGTTTGTCTTTCATTAATTTTAGGTATCGGTCTTTTGCTTGGTCTGCAATTAATGAAATACTATGTTCTTTTAAAGCAAAATAACTACCTACCAAAAGTCCACGCTGTTGTTCTCTATAATTTGGAATACAATTAAACATTTCTTGAAAATCTTCAAAAGTTATTTCCCAACAAACACAGTCTGTTAATGCTTGAATATTTTCTCTTGTAGGTGCAAAAAAGAAAATCGATGGATAATCTATAATCACATCTCCCGAACCATAAAGATTAAAAGTGATGTCGTTTCCTTCTGTATCTACTACATAAGAACGAATAAATCCACTCTCTAAAAACCAATATTTTTTTTCAACTTGACCTTCTTTAAGCAAGTAATCGTTTTTGTCAAAATTTACCTGACTATACTTTGGTATAATTGTTTTTAATTCTTCTTTTGTTATTCCACTTGAGGCGAATACTGTGTTCAAGAAATGTTGTTCTATTTTTTCGTCCATATTATTTTATAAAAGTTTGTTTTTTTAGATTTATAGTGTGTCGGGCGGTTTCGCAGTATTACCGCTAACGGTCTCGGTATAGGCGAGGTGGCTGAGTCGGAGCCAACAAGCTTTCACTTAGTACAAACTTAGTTGGAAGAAGGAACTTTTCGGGACCACAAAGCAGCCATCTTTCCTATACCGTGTTATGCACTCGCCATTATTATAGATAAATTGTACAATTGTACGAATAGTTTCGTCAACCTATAACTGTAGATTGGTACATGATATCTTCTTGATGGTTTATTCCTTTAAAAATTTTAAACTAATTATGTCATTTGATAAAGTTTGTAAAACAATAAAATAAATTCCACTTGAAAAATTAAAAGGAATTTCAGTTTCATCTTCATTTATTATACCTTCTTTTATTTTGGTTCCATTATAATTATAAATCGTAAAATTTGAATTTAGTATTTCAGGTGTTAAAGTTGAAAATTTAATAGTTGATAAAGAAATTGGATTTGGGGCAATTTTAATATTAAAAGATTTTATTGATTTCAGTCCATTGGTTTTATCTTTTATTTGAAAAAAAACCGAATTACTTTGAATTAATTGTCCAGTAGCTGAATAGCCCGTAGTATATACTTCATAATTACCACTTGGCAAGGTATCTAAATTGTAATAAAATGGGGCAAAGGCAATTTGATTAGTAATTTGACCATTGATATAAAAACGAATATAATTTGCATAAATATCATTTGAATTTAATCTAAATCTTACTGAATCTCCTAAGGTGTACAAGCGTTTACTATCTGTAGAATTTAAAGAAATAGTTGTTGTGGATTCATCTATATAAAACCCTTTGGAATTGTATTTTGAAATATCTCTATTTTCCAGTGTAAATCCAAGTGGTAGCTCATTTATCGCTTTGTATTTTGCTGAATTGATAGCATTTATAGAAAATTGTTTATCCTTAAAGTTTCGCCACCAATTACTTTCTCCTTGATTGTATAACCAAATATATTCATCATTATTTATTAAGCCATTGTATATGGATGATTCTAGCCATTTTCTTTTTGAAGCAGTATCCAGCGTATTCGAGCAGTCTATACCCTGCTGATTACAATTCAAACCCATAATATAATTGTGAAAGATACCTGCTGATGTGCCTACTTGCTTTTTGTATTTTTCTTTTAATTCATTGCTTACATATCCATTTTCTAAAACTGTTTTTTTTGTATAATTTGTCCAAAAAGGAAATTGATAAGTATTAGTTACCCAATAGTGGTTTTCTACACCATCAATAATTTTAGAATTGGTATTTAAATCTTCAAGCATTCCATCAAAAAAATACCTCGCTAATGGCGAATAATCATCTGCTGAATCTTTGGCTAAATAACCATAAAAAAAGGTGGTTAAGATTGTTATTTTCCCATCACTATTTTCTAAAGCATTGATAAATTGTTTACCTCTTTCTCTTATCTTTTGGCGTAATAAAGGAATGTTTGAATATTTATTTTTCATTACCCAAGGATGATTTACCCCACTATAATTTTCTGTATCGAAAATAATTCCCTTGAGTTTTGTGTCTTTTACAATTTCAGAAACAAGTTTAGCATTATTTAGCATAATATCCCATTGAGCATCATTAAACCAATCAAAAGAATTTAATGTACTTACATCTGCTGTAAATAACAATAAAAAATTGTCAGTTAATTTTCCAAATTGAACAGCATTTAAATCGTCTATTTGGGCTTGAATTTCTGTTTTGGTAACAGCCTCTGGTGTAAACGCACAAATACTAACATCATGGTTTGGAAACTTAAACATTATACCAATTCCATCAAATGGCTGAGCTTTAATAACTGAAATACTATCTCTTATAAATTTTGTAGTTGGTGATTCCCAACCCATATGAATTATTTTTTTGTGTTTAACCCTTAATGGAGTTTGGGAGAAACAAAAATTGATGCCTACTAACATCATTATAATACAGGTGGTAAACTTTCTTTTCATAATTCAATATTAAGTAAAATAAATTTGAATGTCCGTAATCATCCATAATTGATAAAAAAGTGTTATTTTTGTAA
>JAQSCZ010000019.1 GCA_029945665.1 bacterium
ATACAAATAATTTGAATGTATTGCGCAATGCCTTTGGGTTGTTTTTTCTAAAGTCTGAAATGCTATGATAATTGGGTAATAGTTTGCACAACAACCATTGCACTTCGATGTTGCGAACACATTCTTTAGCTAGTTTTCGGCTGCTTCGCAGCCCGTTTAAGTAACCATAGAAGTATAATTTCAAGAATACTTTGGGGTTATAGCTTGGGCGTCCTTCTGTTTTTTCTTCGCCAATCCCAAATCCAAGTTCTTTTAAATCGATGTGTTCTACAAACGCTTCTATAACCCTTACTGGATTGTCTTTTTCTATAGTATCTTCTATACTACTAAAGCTTATTTGATCTCTTTGTACGCTAGCCTTTATTTCCATATTGATGCTCAAATATCGCTTTTTTATTGCTGACTTTTATGTATTTTTACGCCTAAGTTAAAGATAGTATTGTGGAGTATAGACGTGAGTTTTTTCACATACTGACGTTAGCGGTCATGCTATGACGACACTAAAAACATACATATCATCAATTGACAAACAACTGCAGCAACAGCTGGGCATATTGATTACAAAATATGCAGCTTACTCAAGCAAGACAATGTATGGTGACATTATTGTTCCTAGAGACCATGTTATTGACTTTATTAATGGCCTAACAATTATTGGTATCATAATCAATTCTGTTAATTGGTGGTGCAATGCGACAGACGACAACAAAACCAAATACAGTTGCCCGCATGATTATGGCGGACCAATGACTAAATTTGGTTGGTTCAGTGAAATGTGCCACGACTTTGATGAGATTATTGAAATCGAAAACGAACTATTTATTTCCTTAGATAACGACTTCAAACTTGAAACAATTAAAAACATAAACGAAAAAGCAATAAATCTTATTAAGAACAAACGGACAATAACATACGCAGACGGAACTTATTTGACATTTGAAAATAATCCTTGTTTGACTCCTGGACTTGACCTTTATGTTCCTGACAACTGGAAAAGATAAACAAAGGAATAAAGCACTAACCACTAACATGCCAGTAGACATCATGCAATGGGCAAAATAGTTTGTAAAGCAGACATATTTTTCGTAAATTAGTTGCGTGAAAAACCGAATAGAAATGGGACTTGATTTTAAGGTTGATAAACTGACGAACTCAATTGAAAACGTTAAATCGGGCGACAGTTTTCCAACAGAAATTTCTTTGTTGACTAACGCTGAATTAAAAGGGCTGACCAAGAAAAATGGCTGGCAATTTAATTGGGCAAGTGAACTGAAAGCGCCAGCAAGAGAAGTTTATAAATTGACAATTAGCAATAATCCCAACATTATCCAAGGAGTTGTGAGTTTGGAAGTAAAATCAGACCATGTTCATATGCACCTTATTGAAAGTGCCCCATTCAACATTGGAAAAAACAAGACATATTTGGGAGTGCCTGGAAATCTTGTTGCTTTTGTATGTAAAGTCTCATTTCAACGTGGCGGAGAAGGTTATGTTTCGTTCATCGCCAAAACCAAGTTGATCAAACATTACATAAAATCTTTAGGTGCGGTTCAATTTGGAGGAAACAATATGATGATTACAACAGAAGCTGCACTCAAATTGACTAACAAATATTTTTAATAAAATTACCATGGGACTAATAAAAGAACCTCTTGACGTTGATTTTGTTGTTGACCCAAGACCATTGACTAAGGCAGAAGAAAAAGCTATTAGTGAGTTCATTCGCGCAGACAAAGATAAACGTAAACAAAAAGAACTAAGAGCGAAAGCAAAGTCAAAACGGAAATCGAAACAACTTGCCTGAAAAGAGGCACGAACCGCTAACAGCACCTTTGCCTTATGGCAGTGGAAGTGCGAATATAAACAGTTGTGCAACTAACAAACTTTGATTTGTAAAGACAGCTGAGTGTTTCAAATCCTCCACAACGCAAAGCTGCGGAACGTAGCGGCAATACTACAATGGAAATAAATACATACATATTAAAAGGTATTGTTCACCCCCAGAGAGCCCTGCTGACATTTTCCAAGCCGGTTATTTCACAAGAAATTGAATATGGCAGTGGCGTTAAACTACAGTTCGAATTAAACATAGTTTGTAACCAAATAACAATTTGGATTAAGACTTCCGGAAAAAGGAATATTAAAACATTAAGAAATATAGGGTCTTACATAACCAGGACTGCTTGTTTCGTATATTCTTATACTCTAGGACATGGCTATTCGATAGAAATCACTCAAATACTCTGCAAAGAACTTGGTGTCGACTATGTTTTTGGTATTGACGTTCCTGAAATCAGGAAACGTGAATTAGCAGATAAAATCATACTAAGACATAATGAAATCTTAGCATTAACAGCAAATGAATCTGGACAATACATTATAAGATGTTTCAAAGATCTTAATCAAGCAATTCTCGACACGGATGACAATGCTTTTCATGGTTTTCGGGCATTAGAAAGTTTACGACAATATTGCCGACTTGTGTACAATATTGATTCCGAAAAGGACCAATGGAATAAATTGGCTGAAATAACAGGTTTTGGAAAGGATTATATCGACGAAATCCGTTTAAGAGCATTTCCTATAAGACATGGAAATAACGGTGCACAAACTGATGAAATAGGAAACCTTAACATTTTGCTAAAGACTTGGAATGTTGTGGACAATTTCATTCTATATATTTTAGATAATCCAGTGAATCAAGGTTGAAAGAGGTACTGCCGCTAACAGTACCTACAAGAAATTGGCGGTTCAGTCGTTAATTGAACATTCTACCTCGCATCAATCCGCCTTAGGCGGATGGTAAAAATCGCCACCTTCGACAAGCACCAAAACTTAATACCCAATTTTAAATATGTCGAATACAAATGAAGAAAATAAAGACCCAAATTTAGCACAAAGAATTCGGATTAAAATTTCTGATGAAACAGATATAAGGGTTGAAATGATTAGTCATATTCATCGATCTATTACAAAAGAAAGGAAAAATAAGGCTCATATTGATTCAAAAAATGCAACACGATTCATCATTCAAGACTTAATTAATAATGACAATGGTTCTATACAAGAGATTTTAAAGTACAATGGGGTCAAATCAAGTGAGGATTTTGGAACTGTTGTGAAAAAGCTTTGCGAAGAAGGGATACTTATAAAGGAAGAAGATGATAATTACGAGGATTTCAATGGACATTTTATAACAGAATCAATTGATGATTTTATAAAACTTCAAAAACTAAAGAAAGACCGTGACTGGTTTAAAATTGTGAGCTATTCGCTGTATTCAATAGGAATTGCAATTGTAATTGTTTCTTATGCAACCTCTATTCCTAACAAAATTGGTTGGTTGGGTTGGGGATTGGGAATGGTTGGTTGGGGATTGCTTACCTACAAAAGCAAAATAAAAATTTCGCTCAACAAAATATTAAATATAAATAAAGTCTAAGCATATTATTTTCACAATGAAGTATAATTGGGTTTAACAATGTGCTGTTTTCATTGCTGGGTTTGGTTGGTAAGTCAAACGTAATTCTTTAAATTTACTTCGGCAAAGGCGGACATTGTTGCACTTTAAAACCTGCAACGAAAACCAACTTATCGTTAGTCATAATATTACAGAAAAATCGTGGAAAAAGAGAAGTTTATAGAAAATGCAATTGAAGAAATTCTAAATCCAACTTTAGAAATTACTAAACAATATTTAGAAGTTCTTGAAGTTGAATTAGAAAATGGAAAGCCAAAAATTGAACGTTATGAAAATGATTCTAACCAAAATTTTGTTGCCGTTTATTTTCCAATAAAGAATGAGGAATTTTTTCTTGAAATTCATTTAACTAAAAATGCTGAAATTGATTTTGTTTGGATTCAAAATGCGCATAAAACTTATCTTACTGCAACTTCTGAAAATCTAACGTATTCTGAATTAGCAAAATTATTACAAAAAGAACAAATAGAAGGTTGGTCAAAAGGCGAATTAAGAAATAATGGAAACTCAAAACATACTTTTAGCAGAATAAAATATGAACCAAATAAAAGTAAATGTTACGAACTAAATAATCACTTAGAAAAGTTATTAACTGAATTAGAAAAAAACAGAGAAAATATATTAAAACTAACTGAAAAAGCTAATGCTTATATTTCTGTTTGTAAATATCAATATGTAAGTGGAAATGCGGGAATTAATTTTGACAACAAACTAATTGAAAGACTTGCTAAACTTAATTTAGGAATTGATATTGACATATTTATTGTAGGAAAACCTATAAAATGAAAAAATACTACGGCTAGCGCACGTTAGCCGTCATTGTATAGCGACAGAAAAAAAGATATAGACATTGAAAGAAACAGAAAAACATAACGAAAAAATTGTAAAAATGACTTTTGCTTCTGTTTATCCTCACTATGTGAAGAAGGTGGAAACTAAGAGCAGAACAATAGCTGAATTAAACCAAGTTATTGAATGGTTGACGGGATTTGACCAAAACAAAATTCAGGAACTCATTGACGAAAAAGTAACTTTTGAAACTTTTTTTAAAAGAGCCACATTGAACCCAAATGCTGAACTGATTAAAGGTTTAATTTGCGGTTACAGAATTGAAGAAATTGAAAATCCATTAACAAAAAAAGTAAGATATTTGGATAAAATGGTTGATGAATTGGCGAAAGGCAAAAAAATAGAAAAAATTTTAAGACAATCATAAAATAATCATAAAACTCAAAATTTAAAAGTATGGCAGAAATAAATCCACACATCAATTTCAATGGTAATGCCGAAGAAGCATTTACATTTTACAAATCAGTTTTTGGTGGCGAGTTCACCAAAATAATCCGATTTAAAGACTTACCAGCTAGTCCTGAATTTCCTATCCCAGCCAGTGAAGCCGATAAACTAATGTATATTGCTTTGCCTATTGGCAAAAATATTTTAATGGCCAATGATATTCCTGAATTTATGGGAAGGGTCAATGAAAATGAAAACAGGTCTAAAATATCTATTGGTGCAGAAAGTAAAGAAGAAGCCAACAAATTATTCAACGGACTTTCAATGGGTGGACAAGTTGAAATGCCCTTGGAAGAAAATCCTGATGGTACTTATTTTGCTATGTTCAGAGACAAATTCGGTATTGAATGGATGATAAAGTTTGACCCAAATGATAAAGGATAAATGTAAAAAAAACAACAAACGGCTAACAAGGGTCATTGCAACAGCCCAGCACACACAATGTAAATTGAATACAAGAAATGGTAGCAAAAAAGATTTTAAAGACTTGCAAAAATGGACATCAGTTCTATAAAAGTTCTGACTGTCCGACTTGCCCTATTTGTGAAGAAGAAAGAAAACCTAAAGACAATTTTCTTTCATTACTTGGGGCACCGGCAAGACGAGCATTGGAAAATAACGGAATAACCACCTTGGAACAACTTTCAAAATACAGTGAAAAAGAAGTACTAAAATTCCACGGTATGGGAAAAAGCACAATACCTAAATTACACAAACTACTTGCAGACAAAAAGTTTTCAGTTAAGTTATAACAAGCAATAATCACAGACAATAAAATGAATGAAATTGAAATATACATTCAACAGTTTCCCGACAATGTGCAGGAAATTTTGCGGAACATTAGAAAATTGATAAAGGACAATGCACCTGAAGCAGAAGAATTGTTTGCTTACGGAATGCCTGCTTACAAAACAAACAAAAAACCGTTGGTTTATTTTGCCGCATTTAAAAATCATATTGGATTTTATGCAACCCCATCCGGGCACAACGAATTTCAAAAGGAACTTTCAAAATATAAGCAAGGAAAAGGTTCAGTTCAGTTTCCTCTTGACCAACCAATACCATATAATCTAATTGAAAGAATTGTAAAATTCAGACTAATCGAAAACAACGAAAAGACAAAGAAAACAACGACCCATAAAAGTTGATATTTCAAAAAGTAAGGGGAAATAACTTATTATTACAGAAATGGCAAAAGAAAAAACTAACCTAAACAGTGAAGTTACTATCTTTTTAGATGAGCAAAAACATTCATTTAGAAAGGAAATTGAACAGTTAAGAATTTATATTCTGAGAGCAAACGAAAATTTAACCGAAAATATAAAATGGAACGGACCAAATTATTGTTTTAACAGCGAAGACAGAATTACAATGCGGATACAACCACCGACAACTAAACAAATTCAACTTATCTTTCACCGTGGTGCAAAAAAACAAGTACAACCCAAAGAAAAACTAATTGAAGAACATTCTAAACTGTTGATTTGGAAAGAAAACGATAGAGCAATAGCAACATTTAAAAATATGGACGAGATTGAAAATGCTGAAACCAATTTGACAGAAATCGTGAAGAAGTGGATAAATGCGACAAAATAAAAACAACGAACCGCAAACCTCGCCTAAGCCCATTTTTTTGCATGTTAGCGATCAACAGAGCAATCAACTGACGCATATTATTAAACCGTTATACGCTATTTTAGGACGACAAATCAACCTTAAATCGAGCAATTAAAAATCAAAAGATACGTTAGACAAAGTATGAGTGACGGAATGAAAAAAATACAATTTGTAAGACTTATTTTATTGACTTTTTTAACGCTTGCAATTATACAAGACAGTATTGCTTGTAGTGGTTATAAAATTACAGTTGGCAACAAGACCATATTTGCAAGTAACGAGGATGCATGGAGAGTTACGCCACATATTTGGTTTGAAAAAGGAATAGGAAACGTACAATTTGGGGCGGCTTTTACAGGTTCAAGAGATGATGGAGAAAACGGATACGCACCACAGTCAGGAATGAATGAAATGGGTTTAGCTTTTGAAAGACTTGTTTCATACTATCCAACACAAGAAAGCTTTGCTAACAGAAAAACCATATCCAACCCGACCAAATATCTAAAAGACATTTTACACACTTGTAAAACAGTAGAAGAAGTTAAGGAATATATTAGTAAATATGACCACAGCTATTTTATCGAAGATATTTTTATTTATGTTGACAAATCAGGAAAATATCTTATTGTAGAGCCTTATACATTGACAATTGGCAACGAACCAACGTATGTTATCTCGAACTTTTGTCCTTCAATAACTTCTGCACAAAATGCCAATAAACTTGAAAGATATCGAAACGGAGTTTCATTTTTAAAAAACGGTATTGACACTACCCTTGAATTTTGCACTGCTTTATCTGACACCATGCACGTATGCAGAAAAAAAATTGGTGACGGAACTCTTCTGACTTCTATTTGGGACTTAAATAATGGAATAGTTAACTTGTATTTTTATCACAACTATAAAACTACGGTTCGGTTCAATTTAAAGGAAGAATTGGAAAAAGGCGACCACATTATTGCCATACAAACACTGTTTCCTCATAACGCTGAATTTGAAAAATTACGCAATTATATGACCCCAAAAAACAGCACTTTCATTGGCGTATTTATTGTTGCTTTCGCAGGTTTGTTTTTATTTACTTCAATATTTTTTTTAATTCAGTTTTTCAGAAAAAAAGAAAAGAAAAAATATCCTTATATTCAATTATTGATTTTCCCTGTTGGACTAATCCTATTTTATTATATGGTTGTCTTAAGCGGTAGGATTAACGTTTTCTACTTTCCTGCACCATACAAAGACCCGACAAATGTTTTTGTTAGCCTAACCTCATACATACCATTTTTGTTGTTGTTTCTGATTATTCCTTTTTGTGTAATTAACTTTAAACTTTTCAAAGAAAAAAGCTGGAGTGTTTTTGCAAAAGGACTATTTACTTTTAACAATCTTGTTTATATAGTTCTCATTGGACTATTTGTTTATTGGAGATTTTACAACATTTTCAGCTAACTGACAAATTGAATAAGACATAAAGAAAAACGGCATATAGCAAGCGTTTACCATCGGTGAAGGCTGCGTCGTTAACAAAATGAAGGCAGAAGTACTAAAATAAACATTTGAACTTCTAATTCCCAAACTTAGCCAAGCTCGAAAACTCTAGTGATCAGTTTTGTGAAAGTAAATAATAAACAATAGAAAAAAAATGAAAATTCATACAACAAATTACAAAGACACTTTTATAGAAATTGCAGAAGACTGCCCAACGACAAATGGGGAAATTCCTCCAACAAAAATGGACACCAAAACTGTGGCAAACATTCAGTTTGAAATGGTAAGCAAAAACCCTTACAAATTCACTTCAGATGATATTTTATTTCAAGTATTTGCAGACAGAAACGATTTAACCAAAAGTGAATATAAAGAAGCAAGAGAAAAATTCTTTTCAAAAGGACAGCCATGTTTTCGTGCATCGCCATTGACAAAACGTTATGGTTGGGGAGTTCATAACGACAAGGAAGGGAAAATGGCAATCTTCGGTGCTGAAAGTTTGGAATATAAAAAACTCTCAAAAGACAAAACTTTAAAAGTTGTTAAAGCAATGAAATCAAGTAAATAGAAAAAATGAACTCATAAAAAATGACACTAGTAAATTTCCCAAAAATAAAAACCGATTGACAGCAGACAACCAAAAAGTACAACGAACCGCTAATAATCGTTTACCTTCGGTGAAAACTACACCTTCGGCAAAATAGGGGCTGAAGTGCTAAATTGAACTTTTGTTATACGATTTGGTATTTGAATTAAGCACATCAAAATTTACACCAAAATTCATTTAAATATTAAACTAGCTAATAAATGAAACATATTATACAAATCACCCTTTTAATGTTAATTTTTTGTTCTTGCCGTAAATATACGCCTTCAGTTTACGAGGTGGTTGGGATCGAACTGGGCAATTGCGATAATAGTGATATACGCCCTATTGAAGTGATAACAGATTCCGTACCTATGAAAGCTTACGCTATTAAAATTACTTTAACTCAGGAAATGCGAAAAAAATCCAATGATCCCGAATCTGAAAGTGGCACTATTAATGAAGATCGCCTTAATTCTTTCAATATTTTCTCACTTAACAATTTTGATAGTTCACACCCGGCCCGTGCTTCCCTCAATACCTATTTTCTTACTGCCCTAGGCGCTTCAGCAACTATAGAATCGCTTGTTTCAAAGGGAGAAATTGGTGGAGGAATCAGGCATAATAATGATGCATGGACAACAGAAGAATTCCTTTATTTAATGACCCCTCCCAGTGCTGCCGGCAATCAGTCTTTTGTTGTTAACATAGGCCTTTCAGATGGCAGGAACTTAAGTGACACAATTAAAGTGAAACTATATTAATGAAAAAAACTACTTTACTTTTAACATCCCTTTTTTTTATTTTAGGTGCCGTTGCTCAGCAAAATTCACACAAGGAAGAAGACACTCAAATTGCGGAGGTTAATCACAAATTAAATTTTAGTTTTTCATGGTTTGAACTAGGCGCGAGTGTTCCTCTAAATGAGAAAAAACTGTTAAAGCTCCCTTATGGGATGAATCATTATTTATATGGACCTAAAGGTGGTTTGGCAGGTGCACTTTTCGGAATCGGTCTTTACTACAAAAACCATTGGGGTATTTCAGCTATTTTAAGTTTCCAAGATTACTATGTGCCTAGTAATGATTTCAAAAATTATGTCATTTCTCAATATCCCGGCCGTTCTATTGACGGTTTCGCTCAGGCACACGCATATTCCCTTAATAATATTAATTACCGGATCGGATACAGGTTTCACAAAAACCGTTTTATTTTTGAACCACAATTTCAGCTTGGTATCAACGATTATAATGATTTTCAAACCCATTTCATTTTAAAAGAAAAAGGGAGCAATAATTTCGTTGAATATGACATTAAACAAGAGAGCAGAAGAAAAAATATAGTCAGCTACCGGGCGGCCCTGATAACGCGCTGGCAATTTTCAAAACCAGGCTCGGGTTGGAATTTGGAGCCTGGCCTTCGCGTTGAACTTTTAGTGATCCCAACGAACTTTAATTATACCATTACCTCAGGTTTTTATAACACCCCTCCCACCGTGCAAGAAGTGACCGTAAAACAAATGCACCCTGCCATTTCCATAACTGCTGTAATGGGGTTTTTTAAGAAATAGCAGTACAAATCAATCCCATGTTTTTATTCTAAACATACCCAACAGAACATTTATAGCATATTGATTTATGATACTATATATTTGATTAAGGATACAAAAAAGCAATAAATTACGGAGGCAAACAAAGTGCCTATCGAATGCGAACAAAAGTATGAATTAAACATAAGGTATTTTCTTACATTTGAATTTTCATTGTGGCTTTTGGAAGTCGCCAACCAAGCCCTCGGAACGTTATCGGTTATTTAACTTACGAGACAATAACACAACATTAAATGAACAAACAACAAATATATAACATACTTGCAATTATTTCGACCTTAGGAATACTTGCTTGGATGCTTACTGACTATTTCGGTGGCATGCTTATTTATCTACTATCATACGGACTTATAATAATACCAATTATTATTCTTTATATTGTTTCATTTGGCAATACGATTGTATCATTAGCAAAAAGAGGTTTCAATCAAAATAAAATTAAAGTCATTTTTCACGGACTCGTTATACTTTCAATTATTCTGACCAATATTTTTCAATCTGACCTCCTAAAATCAAAGAGAATATTAACAGCTACTTTAAAAGACGACCAATTCAATTATACTTTAGTGTTTCAGAAAATGGGACATGTGAAAATGAAGTTTCTGGAATATTCGGCTTTCAAGAGGTTTTTCACGGAAAATATAAATTGCAAGGTGACACTATTATTTTTTCAAAAAAGCCTTATGACAATAATTTTATTCCTGACACGATACTAATCGACAGAAAAGAAAAAGCAATTTTTATTAATAAAGACAATCAAGGAAATTTCAACACGACAAAGGAATGGTTAAACCACTTCGAAATACAATAAAAATAAACCGACTACTAACATCCCCTAAAAGAGACTGGCGATTCTGTGCGCCATTATTTATCATTTCTTGTATGCTTTTATATTGGTCTTTTACACTTAAAAGTTTGCCTGCTTTTTTTATTATTATTGTGTCAATTTTACATATTTTTGTGTCAAGCTCTCTAAGGATAAGACAAGATGGTGACAAGTATACATATGAACCATCTTTTCTTTAAATTTACGCTTTATAAATATTTTAAATTTAAAATTACGATGAAAAATAAACACTTCGCATTGATTGCTTTTTTAGCATTGGGCATTTTAGTTAAGGGGCAGCAAGCACCTAATGTGGGTTTTGAAACTTGGACAAACCCATCCAAACCAGATGGTTGGTTTACATTTTCAACCGCTGGTTTTGTAAATTTAGCCAGCAAGGATACTACTGATAAAGTAGAAGGAACCGCTTCAGCAAAAATTCAAACAGCCAACGTATCATTTCAAACAATTTACGAAATTTTATCATTAGGTACTGCTGATTTTAGCTTCAATAATGGATATAGGTATAATCCTGTTTTTTTGCCTTTTCGGCCAGATACTTTGTTCTTCGCTTATAAGTATAATTCGCCAGGTATCGATACAGCGACTGCCTATATAAAACTTAGCAAAGGAAACACAATCTTGGCAGAAGCAACATTAAATTTAATAAAAAGTACTGCGTGGAATTTTCCTTTTATTTTGTTAACACCGAAGTATCTTAATGCCGATAAACCTGACTCAATTTTAATTCAGTTTAAATCAAGCAAAGTAAGAAGTAACTTTTTTGGAGTTGATGGTTCTACCTTAAATGTAGATAATGTACATTTTGGATATAAGGGGAATTCTACATCAACACTGGCGTTAAAGGAACCTACTATTGCATCTATCATTCCAAATCCATTTAGTAATAAACTTAGCATTTTCAATGCTAACAATGAGTCTGCTACTATATCATTATTCAACGCGCTCGGACAGCTTATTTTACAACAACCATTTACAAACTCCGCGACCATAAACACTGAACAAATGCAGCAAGGCATCTATTTTTATCAGTTAAGCAACAGCATCGGCACAATTAAATCAGGCAAGATTGTAAAACAATAACATAGAAAATTACTAGCCACTAACAAAGAATTTACAGTAACAAGAGCTACGTCCTTTGCATTAAATTTGGAGTAGAATCGCGACCTTCGCAACCCCTCTGAAGGCTACAGGCCATTTTGAGACAACTACAAACTAAAGAGGATGAAATTAAAATACACGTAGAAGAGAATGGTAAAAACCGAAAATTTTCAACAAGTTGAAATAACTTCTCATACTCAATTAAGAGCTTGGCTATCCGCCAACCATAATCAAAAAGAAAGTATTTGGTTGGTAACATACAAGAAGAATGTAATAGACAAATATGTCTCTATTCAGGAGGTGTTAGATGAATTACTTTGCTTTGGTTGGATTGATGGCCTAAGAAGAAAGCTAGATGAAAACAGAACGATGCAACTAATCGCACCAAGAAAGGTTGAACATTGGACGAAAACGTATAAAGACAGGTACGCTAAACTTGAAAGTAAAGGACTTATCGAAAACGCAGGGAGAGAAGCTGTTTTAAAATCCAAGGCAAATGGACTTTGGGATCATATGGACGATGTTGATGCCCTAATTAAACCAACTGATTTTATTAAGTGTTTGAATGGATATGAAAATGCAACAAATAATTTTAATAAATTTGGAGCTTCAAGCCAACGCTTTATTTTAAGATGGATTAAAATAGCTAAGACAACTGAAACAAGAGCAAAAAGAATCAAACAAGCATCTGAATTGGCAGAAAAAAATCAAAAAATACCAGGTTTATAATTATTTGGGGGAAATATTTACAAGAGCTAAAAAAAAGCAAATACAATAACGGCATATAACAATGGTTAAATACTTTGAGTGTTTAGCCGATACTAAAATCAGCAATTTAATGCTCCACAGATCGGCCGAATCGAATGCAAAAATAGCATCAGTGACCAAGCCCCAAAACCATCGCATCAAATATGTATTTTGCCTTAACCAACAATGACAAACAATAAAATTAAAAGATATAAAAAATGACTAAAAAAATTATAGTAGTAGCTGGTGGAATGGGAAATCTTGGAGGCAGGATAATTAATGCGTTACTAAATAAAGGAGCGGAAGTGCGGGCTTTGGTGCGTTCAAAAAGCAACAAAGAAAAAATAATTCAGCTTGAACGCATTGGCGCAAAAGTCATTCTTTTAGACATGACAAACGAACAAGAAATATCGAATGCATGCTCGGGTGCAACATGCGTAGTTTCTGCATTAGCAGGTTTGGATGACGTGGTTATTGAAAGTCAAAAAGTATTATTAAATGGCGCAATATTGGCGGGCGTACCTCGTTTTATCCCATCCGATTATTCATTAGACTTTACAAAATTTAAAGATGGTGAAAATCGGAACTTAGATTTAAGAAGAGATTTTCATAAATATCTAGATACTGCATCTATTTCGGCAACATCCATTTTTAATGGTGCATTTATGGATATGCTAACGAAAGAAATTCCTATGATAATTTTCAAAAAGAGATTGGTGCTTTATTGGGGCAATGCCGACCATAAAATGGGTTTCACTACTGTAGACGACACTGCTATGTATACGGCAAATGTAGCTTTGGATGAAACTACACCCCGTTATTTAAGAATTGCTGGCGACCAAATAAGCCCGAGGGAAATAAGCGAAGTAATGAATGAGGTATCGGGACAAAAGTTTCGTTTATTAAGAACAGGTGGACTTGGATTATTAAGTGGGATTATAAAAATTACCAAAATATTTTCGCCAGGAAAAACGGACCTGTATCCTGCATGGCAAGGAATGCAATACATGCGGAATATGATGGACGATAGAGCAACTTTAAACACAATTGATAATAACCGTTATGTAGATATGAAATGGACAACGGTTAAAGATCTAATAGCAAAATTATATTAGACAGAGAAACAACATCTCCAAAAGACTTTTAACTTCGTTGAGGGCTCCTTCGATGGAAAAGGTGAATCTGCAAAAGCGGGTTATTAAAATTACTATATTCGCTAAGCTACAAAACGATGGGGAAAAATAACTGTCCGTTGCGCATTAAATAGTTGTTAGAAGCCACTAACTGCAATTGAAAATATGCAATCTTGATAGGTAATGTAATTATAAACTGTAATTGAAAGATTTAGGCAATGGAAAAAATTTACTTACAAATAGAGAAACGTATATTGGTGTTTTATCCCAATAATTTTATACAATAAAAATAGTGCAAGTGTTAAAGTCTCTTAAACCCTCCTCTCCTATTCTAAAAAAGTATATTGAATGCTTTTATTTTTATTCCGGTGAATCAAGTTCCTCACTCCGCTATTTAGCATTCCCTCATTTCAATACTTGTCTTTCAATTTTCAAGGGAATTACCATTCAAAGACAAGCGTCACAATTGAAAGTTATTGAATCAAACAGCAATGCACACTGTATGGAATTCATTGGTAAATACATGGGTCCTGTATTGATTCAATACGAAGGTAAATGTGAAGAAATTTCTATAATCTTTAAACCATTAGGTATTAACCTATTTTTAAAAGACTATACTCAACCCATTGAGCCAAACTTTTCGAAACCCATTACGGAAAAGGCATGGATTGATTTCATTGAAAATTTTTTTAAACATGACTTTGATTTAAAATCGTTGGAAACATTCCTCATTTCTCAATATCGCGAAACTTTTGAATATACTAAACTACAAACGTCGTTATTGTTACTTAATGGCCTTGATGGCAATAAATCAATTGCATCCATAGCCTTGGAATTGGGATACAATCCAAAAACATTTCATAGAAATTTTGTAAAACACATGGGATGCACACCCATTGAATATAGAAGAATTTGTAAGTTTAGAAATTCTGTTGCCACTAAACTCAATGAAAATAATATAAAATCGCTCACTGACTTAACCTATGAAAATGGCTTTTTTGACCAAGCACACTTCATTAGGGAATTCAAAAAACTCACTAACCTCAATCCAAAAGCCTATTTTAAGGCCGTTCATAAAGTGGATGGTGACAAAATTGTTTGGAAAATACTTTAGTGTCCAAAAAATACAATTTCAACTTAATAGATGGTGTTTCCTTTGTATAAAAATTCAATCAAAAATGAAACAACCATTCAACAAATTTCTTTACATAGGTTTTCTAATTTTGGGAGCCTATCAAGCGCTATTTTCCAAAGACTATATGCAAGCAGCTGCGTCGCTTGGAATAGCACTTGCTTTTGATCCTTTCGACCAAGAACAGGCTTGGAATTTGAGACCAATATGGCAAAAAATAGTTTTAATCATTCATTTGGCTTGTGTAGCAGCAATGTTTGGCTTCGGAATAGGACTCGATAGTAGATAATCAATTAGTTTTAAAATATTTTTACGAAAGACTAATATAACTTTTTAAGAGACTTCACTTTTACTCAAAGTGACTTTTCAACACTTCATAAAATATAAACGTGAAATTTTTATTAATTTATTAATAAAAGTAAAAAAATATTATTTCATTCTATTCATGCATTGCTTGAAAAAATCATTGACCTTCTCGGTATGCAACAAGAAAAGGCTATTGATGTATCCAATTTATTATCGGGGGTGTATACTTTATATATCCAAGGTGATGGATCAAACACAATAAGACGATGGGTTAAATTGTAGACTTTACAGACTATTCTTAAATCTTATATCATAAACCTTCTCAATTTAAATTGGGGAGGTTTTTTTATTCATGTGGATTTATAAAACGAATAATTAAAATCCCTGCATCAAAATTAGAACTTCACATCAAATTAAAGAAATTAAGAGATATAAAGCTTTAAGTATTCTTTCTGAGAGGCATTAGTTTTTATTAAAAGTTTTTATCATAAAATGAATTACTAAACTTTTTGCAAGAAATTGGCATAGTTTAATTTTATTTGATTTTTTAACGATAAAATAAAATACAAAAATATTAACTGGTTGAGGGAATTTAACTCGACCATTCTATCAATTACTTCATGCCTTTTTCAAAATCGAATCGCAAAATATTGCTTTATACTTTGCAATAAACCAATAAATATTAGCAGTCATTCGGAAGCTAATTGGATTGCCGTTTCATTTGTATTCAGTTAGGTTAGGATGCTCAATATGTTGATATTTATGAAACTTGTATTCCCATTTTTTTGTTTGATTTAGTGCAGTACTAATATCCAATATAATATCCTATTTTTGAAAACTACTTGTTAGGTTTTCGGCCTATAACGCAATTACTAAAACTGATTTTTCTCGCAAGTATAGAAAGGCAAAACAAATCATTAATCAATCCATAAATATGCAAACAATTTTAGGCTCTGGAGGGGCCATAGGAACAGAGTTAGCCAAAGCTTTAAAACAATATACTACTGACATTAGACTAGTTAGTAGAAACCCAAAAAAGGTAAACGAAACAGATAGCTTATACCCTGCCGACCTTTCAGATAAAAGCCAGGTAAATAAAGCAATTGAAGGTAGTGAAATATGTTATTTAACTTTAGGATATGACTACAACACAAAAATATGGCAAGAAAAGTGGCCCGCATTGATTAGAAATGTGGTAGAAGCATGTATTAACCATAAAACAAAATTGGTTTTCTTTGATAATATTTATGCGATTGGAGGTGAAAATGTGAGGCATATTACAGAGCTCTCTCCAATAAGCCCTAGCAGTAAAAAAGGAGAAGTACGTGCATTTGTTGATCAACATATTCTAGATCATATTGAGACGGGAAAACTAGAAGCCATTATTGCAAGATCACCAGACTTTTTTGGTCCTGGTAAAAAAGAGACAAGTTTGGTTTTGAATTTGGTCTATGACAATCTCATTAAAGGTAAAAAAGCGCAATGGTTTTGCAATGCCGATGTGATTCATACCATGGGTTATACCCCAGATCTTGCATTGGGCACTGCCATGCTGGGCAATACCCCTGATGCATATAACCAGATTTGGAATCTTCCTGTTGATATGCATAATCTTACAGGCAGAGAATGGGTTGCATTATTCGCTACAGAATTGAAAACATCTGATAAGGTAATGGTATTGCCAATGTGGGGCCTTAAATTATTAGGATTATTTATTCCAATAATGAAAGAGATGCCCGAAATGATGTATCAGTTTGATAGACCTTATAATTTTGATTGTACCAAATTTATGAATAGATTTGAGTTTAAAGCGACTAGTAATATAGATGCTGTTAAGTTCACTGTTGACGCCTTGCGAGATAATGTTAGCCAATAAGCGCATTGTAAGAAATTGGCCCTTAACCGATGTATTTATGAGATTAGAGATTCTGTCATTTCTTAGCTTCACAATTTTACAAAATGTTTATTTATAATAGGCGAGGACAAAATATAAATGATAATTAAATGCTTAAAAAATTAAATTAAATTCCAGACATTTTGCTTTCAAAACTTACATGGATCAAGCGTAATTTATTAAGCTAATGGAACCTGCTCAACCCGAAGGTTTTATGTCATTACTTTCGATAATGGGTGTAGTTTATCTGTGAGTTTAAATTAGCCGAGGTACAATATCTATAAGAAAAATGCATACAACAATTCAATGAAGACTAAGCTATTTAAAATAACAATATCAATAATCACACTGACAATACTTATTCTGAATAGTTGTCAATTTGCAAATTCAGAAACATCGGAAATAGGATCTATTAGCGCACGTTGTTTAGATAGCCTCGCTTGGGGGAAAATTTGCCAACAATATTCAACTGATAGTATAAAGAAGTCGAAACTACTTGCTGAATTGGAGAAAGTGAAAAATCATTTCATAAAACCTCAATACATACTTTATTTCAAAGATGAACCAGAAGAAATAATTGGATGTGATTGGTCTTCAATTCGTGTCGTTTATAACGCAAGTATTGCCAACCAAACCCTTACTGGATTAGATCCACTTTTGGGCAATGGCGAACAAAAAAGAATTAGAAATAGAGTACTAAAAGAAATCATGAAATACCAGTGTGAGGCAGGTAAAATGGAGACAATTAAGGCAATGAAAGCGGAGGTGCCATACGCAGAATCTCATAAAAATTATCCTTTAAAAATAAAGCCTGAAATGATTGAACCAAATTCTAATGAAAAATAGAATTGTCAATCAAAATTATTAGCAATTGCGTTTTCATACCAACTATTTCTGCCAAGTTATCGTTTAAAAAATTCCAAAATAAAATTCCTATTTTGGTTGGATTGAGAAGCTTGGAAAATAATTTCCCGTAAGCCTTCAATGGCGATAAATATTCAGTAGATATGCAAAATTAATGTGATTGCACTTTAGCAAGATCTACTATTCTATAGACTGCTTTTGGATAATTGGAACAGGCGCTTGTAGCAGCCATAAAAGCAAGCAGGAATCATAAATTAAAGCTGATTAACTAGAAGGAAAACAATTAAAAAAACAATGTTTCATTTAAACAATGTTTGCCCTTTTTTATCAGACTATAAAGTGTAAATAATATAAGTATTCTCGATTGGCGTGTAATGGTTTACCAATTGAATTTTGTCAGTTTTGTGATTAAATTTTCTAAATAAATAATTTAAATTAAAAAAAATGAAAGCTATAATAAATCAAAAAATCGAAAAGCTATTGGAAATGGCAAAAGATTCACGTGTTTGTATGTTCATCACCCACGAAAAAAACACTGAAAATTTATCTGGTAGACCAATGGGAATCAGTAAAATTGATGCAGATGGAACCCTGTGGTTTTTTACAAAAGCATCGTCTTATAAAGTTGAAGAAATAGGAGATAGTCAAAAAGTATCCATTGCCATTGCCAACGAAAGCAGTCAGAATTATCTTATGATACATGGCAATGCAACCTTGGTAAATGACAAAATTAAGATGAAAGATTTGTGGAATAATTTTATGAAAGCATGGTTTCCACTTGGCCTCGAGGACCCCGATATAACTTTGATAAAAGTTGTGCCGAGCGAAGTTAATTATTGGGATAGTAGTTCCAATAAAATGGTTGTACTTTTTAATCTGATAAAAGCAATTGCAACTGGTAAAGTATATGATGAAGGTGAACATGGAAAAATCAATTTATGAAAAACAGATAAGCATTAAACAAATTATGAAAATATTAATGGTATTAACATCACACAGCGAGCTAGGAAATACAGGAAAGAAAACTGGCTTTTGGGTCGAAGAATTTGCAGCACCTTATTATACACTTAAGGATGCTGGGGCGAGTATTACTGTTGCTTCACCTAGAGGTGGACAACCTCCCATTGATCCATCTAGTATGGAGCCGCTTAATCAAACAGAAGCAACGCATCGCTTTGACAAAGATGAAGTTTTAAAAAAATTACTAGCTCATTCAGAAAAATTATCAGAAGTATTAGCCGATGATTTTGATGCTGTTTTTTATCCCGGTGGCCATGGTCCATTGTGGGATTTAACCGATGATAAAAACTCAATCGCCTTAATTGAAAATTTTTGGATCAACAAGAAACCTATAGCTGCCGTTTGCCATGCACCGTCGGTATTATTAAACGTAAAAGATAAAAAAAATACCCCCTTTTTAAAAGGCAAAAAAGTTACTGGTTTTACTAACAGTGAGGAAGAAGCTGCCGGGCTAATAAAAGTAGTGCCCTTTTTATTGGAAGATGAATTAAAAAGCAAGGGAGGTATCTATTCTAAAAAAGAAAACTGGGCTTCTTATACTGTATCAGATGGTTTATTAATAACTGGACAAAATCCGGCATCTTCAAATGCGGTAGCAGAAAAACTACTAACACTTTTAACCGCAAATAATAGCATGAAAATGAATCACAGTGATAACTTATAAAATGAATTTCAAAAATTGACCGCATATAATGTACTATTATAAGCAGCCATTCATTACTTTCTAAACCATTGCTATATATGAATGTGGCATGTATAAATAGCATGATCCATCCAAAGAAAATTGCAATTCAAGCCTTCAAACTTACTCGAAAAACTAAGTTGAGAGGCATACAAATCGATTCCGTATTTATCATCAAAAGAAAAAATATTTACCTTAGTAAAAAACATTTGTATATTTGAAAATACATTTACAACAAAATAATATTAAATGGTTTCTTAAGGCAAAAAATGACCGCAATACTTATTTGCAAGTTATCCAATGAAAAAGTTGTAAAATTAAAATTACAAGCCATGGATAAAACCCATTTAAAAGTTGTAAATATGCCAATAAGACCTATAAAAACGATATGAAAAAAAACTACTCATTCCTGTTTTTTTTAATTTTAAAAACGATGACTGGCTTTTCTCAACCTGCCAATAACAATATTTCAAATACAAGTTTTTTTGCAGGCGAACCCTATCTCGCAGTCAATCCAAGTAATCATCAAAACATTGTCATTGCTTGGATGGCTTTAGATTTTTCAACTGGTTTTCGAGTCGCCATAAAAAGTAAAGTAAGCTTTGATGGAGGCAATACTTGGGGCAATCAATACATACAACCTCATTTCGGGGCCACCTGGCAGTCGGCGGATGTTTGTTTGCAATACAGACCCAATGGAACACTTTACCTCACATACATCGATTACCGTGAAGCACCAGATTCGGGTGGCGTCTATATTACACATTCTAAAAATGGTGGAATTACCTGGACATTGCCAACAAGAATTTGGAACGGATTAACTGAAGATCCAAGCAAAAGACCCTTTGATAGACCTTGGTTAGCTATTGATAATTCAGCGACTTCGAACGGTGGCGCATTTTATATGACTACTAAGCCAGCACCGTGGATTGCAGCGCCCAATAGACCCTATCTCAAAACATCATTAGACAGTGGACAAACATGGAGTAACTATCGAAATATTGACACCTTCAATTATTTAGTAGGTAATCTTGCTGCACCTATGGCATTTCCAACTGTTTCGGCAGATGGGGCATTGTGTATTGCCTATCCAAGCTATCTGACTTCTCAATTTGTTTATCCAAAATATTTATTAGCAAAATCCTATAACCGTGGCGCAAGTTTCCTGTATTACGACTTATTCATAAATCCTGTAAGTGTAACAAACTCAGAATACAAATTAGGTTATCGCTTGGCTGCAAATCCTTCGAACGCGAATCAATTGGCCTTTGCTTTTATTGCTCAAACAAATGGCGATCCAGATGTTTTTTTAACAACTACAAATAACGGGGGCATTTCGTGGAACAAGCCAGTAAGAGTAAACGATGATTTAATTTCGAATGGAAAAGGCCAGGACATGGTATGGGTAAATTATGACAATAACAATAAATTAGTCTTAACTTGGCGAGATAGAAGAAACGGCACAGGTTCGGGTTTTTATCAATCAAGCGATACTTATTGCGCAGTTTCAACTGATAATGGCAATACGTTTCAAACGAATGTTCGGTTAAGTAATGCAACTGTGCCATTTGATTCCATATTAACGCAATCTGGCAATGATTTTCTTTCCAACCAATTCTTAAACGATACCATTTATTCTGCATGGGGCGATGTAAGAACTGGCAAACTCAATATTTTTTTTACCAAAACTGCTTATACAACAGGAACAGGCCTTCTCCCTATAAATATCAACGAAGGATTATTTTCTATCTATCCAAATCCAGCAAGTAACAAACTAAACTTTACTTATTCTGACAACAAAATAAAAAAGCTTGAAATAAAATTATTAAATGCAACTGGGCAAGAAGTTTTAAGTAAGGAAATATTGCTTAATTCTCATGAATTTTCACTTGACGTATCGCATCTGTTACCAGGCATTTATTTTGTAAATATAATTGCAGATAAACAAAAACAGTTCGAGCAGACAATAAGTATAAGCAAATAAATTAAAGCATTGATTTGAAACTTAATAGAACTGATATAAAATTTCAAAAGTCAACGCATCCCCAAAATTTAAACTTTTAGAAAAAGGCGTCATGAGGTATTGTGAATGGCTAAATGATAGATTTTTTGACTTGAATTTTTATTTGATTTTAAAGACTCATGGTATTAAATAGTATTCTATCAACGGTCGCTATTAGGAGAATTCCAGCAATAAAATTGAATTTGACAAATATTATACAACATGCCTACATTCTAAATATTTCGGGTATTTTTGCCCCTTGTAAAATGTAGTTTCATTTAATAAAATTAGTTTAATGCATAGAACAATTTATGATTGATATTACAAACTAGCACATAGTAAACAATGGATAAAGAGAAGATTTATTTTCCTAACTTAAATGGACTAAGATTTATTGCGGCATTATTAGTGATTATCCATCACATTGAGCAATTTAAGTACATCCTAAAAGTTAGCACCTATTGGGGGAAAAGTCCCTTTATCGGAATTATTGGTAATCTTGGAGTTGTTATGTTTTTTGTATTGAGTGGTTTTTTAATAACTTATCTTTTACTATCGGAAGAGCACGCTTTTAAAACAATTAGTATCAAAAAATTTTATATCAGAAGGATACTGAGAATATGGCCATTGTATTTTATGCTAATTTTAATTGCATTCTTAATTCTTCCTAATATTAGTTTGTTTACTTTACCGGGCTATGGCAAAGAGGTTGTATATAGCAGTTTGTTATTGAAACTGGTTTTATATGCACTCTTTTTCCCTAATTTAGTATTGTGGCTAGTCGGTGTTGTTCCTTACGCTTCCCATACCTGGTCAATTGGCCTAGAGGAACAATACTATTTAATATGGCCAGTGCTTCTAAAGTATTTTAAAAAGTATCGGCTGCTTTTAATTGTATTGATTATCTTAATCTATATGGGTTTTGCACAATTTCTCGAGACGCCCTATTCAGACTTTATTCCTCACAAAAATGTAATTGTTGCGCTCTGGGGTTGCTTCAATATCGATTGTATGGCTATTGGGGGTTTTTATGCCATCTTACTCTTCAAAAAAAATTGGATACTCTCTTTGATAACCAATACTTACTTTTTCTATCTAACCATTTTGTTTGTATCCGCTCTAATGTTCAAAGGGATATTTGTTCCAATTATACATTATGAATTTTATGCTGTTCTGTTTGGAATAATCATTTTAAATTTTGCTGTTAACAAAAAGATGCACCTTTCGCTTGAAAACAAAGTAATGAATTATTTAGGCAGCATATCGTATGGTTTATATATGTACCATTCAATTGGCATTGTTTTATCCATAGCAATTTGCATCTCTCTCAATTTAACAAGCAATTGGTTTATTTATCCAATGTGTTTTATAATTACCATTTTGCTTGCTTCCATTTCATTTAAATATTTTGAAAAATTCTTTTTGAAATTCAAACCGAAATTCTCTCCTATCATTAGTGGAAATGATACTAAAGTAGAGAAATCATAGACCTTAAATGCTATCGCTTGAGTGGATAGATATGCACCAATTCTATTGGTTCTAAATGTTTAGTGTTTTTTGAAAAACAGAGGTAAAAACTTACGTATTATCATTTGGCCAGTGTTGGAATCAAAAAACAATCGACCAGCTACCTCACGCGGCTTTTGTTTAATATGGTGCTTTTCGTTACCTTCGTATCTTGGAAATACTCTTGAACGTGGGTGGTGAATCCAATAAGCCTCCTCACATTTCTTTGATGTAAGCGCTGATTTACTTGGCATAATCGTTTAGCTTTTTTTAATCAAAAAAAGTTAACAGCAATGTTCTATACAATTAGAAAAAACCATAAAAATAAAAAAATGAAAGTAGGATTAATAGGATTTGGAAAAACAGGCAAAGCCGTTGCAAATTTAATATTGCAAAATAAAGAATTTTCACTTGAATGGGTGCTCAGACAAAGTTCTGTTTTAGAACACAGAAGTGTGCATGAATTTTTTGGTTTTGAGTCCGACCATCCAGGCCATATTTATTCGAGTTCGAAAATAAGTATTGAAGACTTATTAGATAAACACCCAGTAGATATTATCATTGATTTTTCCTCTCAAAGTGGAATCTATACTTACGGTAAAACTGCCGCTAAAAGACAAATTAAAATAATTTCAGCCATTTCTCATTACACAGATGAAGAAAAAAATCTACTGCCTGAACTCTCAAGTCAGACAGTCGTTTTCTGGAGTCCAAACATTACGTTAGGTGTAAACTACTTGCTTTTTGCGGCTAAATTTTTAAAGAAAATTGCGCCTTTTGTTGATATTGAAATTATTGAAGAGCACTTTAAAGGCAAAGAAGGTATTTCTGGCACAGCCATTAAAATTGCCGAATCTTTAGATCTACAGACCTCGGATATCAATTCTGTAAGGGCTGGTGGAATTGTTGGAAAACACGAAATAATATTTGGATTTCCATTTCAAACTGTTCGACTAATACACGAATCAATTTCAAGAGAAGCTTTTGGAAATGGCGTGCTATTTGTTGCAGAGAATTTAAAAAACAAGCAAATAGGGCAATATAATTTCGAGGATTTATTACTGCCTTATTTTAGTACAGAAACAGAATTGAAATAAAAAAGTCATAGCTATTGCTTGCAGGAAGCGCTATTCACTAGTCGAGGATGATGGCGAAGAATACTTTGAAACTTTTTGCACCTACTTATTTTTACAGGTAATTTCAGTCATTTAAAATTATTTATTATCATCATGAGAAAGGTATGGTAAGATATGATGATACTGAAAATTATATGTCCTTATTTATAGAAATCAAGCTGAATATTTACAAGCATCTTAAAGTTGAATTGATGCCATCCTTTTCAAAATAGTTTCATAGATTATATTACACAATAGAAAAATCGGTACTTCATAATTCAAATACCATAAATCGAATGTACCTTCCGAAAATATTTGTTATTTGAGTTAATAATAAAAATTAGAATAAATAAATGACCTTATACTTTGCCCTTACAATATTAATTTGCCTTTCGGCCGGGTTCGCTTTTTTAAATCAACATTTACTAAAACTCCCCTTTGTAATAGGTATTTTTATTTTATCTACGATGCTTTCACTGTTTATAATTAGCTCCAAATTATGGCTAAATCTACCTGTTGAAGAAATTAGAAGCTATATTGAATTGGCCCATATCGACAAAATAATACTCAATTTTCTACTGGGATTCTTACTCTTCGCCGGTGGACTTCATACCGATTGGAACAAGCTTAAATTACAAATTAGACCTATTGCAACTTTTGCATTAGCTGGTGTATTGCTTTCAACACTGCTTATTGCCTTCTTGTTTTTTGGACTTATGCAGTTGCTTAATTTACAAATAGATTTTATATACTGCTTGATTTTTGGTGCATTAATATCCCCTACTGACCCCATTGCAGTGTTGGGAATTTTAAAACAAGCAAATGTGCCACCTAGAACAGAGTATACGATTATTGGTGAAAGTTTATTTAACGATGGTATCGGTGTAGTTGTTTTCATCACCCTTTTGGACACTTTGAATACCGGACTTTTTAGCTTTTCTCATTTTGGAACCCTATTTTTCCAAGAAGCCGTTGGAGGCATAGTAATGGGTTTAGTAATGGGTTATAGTCTTTATTTATTTCTAAAATCGGTAGACCATTATGAAACAGAAGTGTTGTTAACACTTGCATTTGTAATGGCTGGATATACCTTTTGCAACTACTTGCATATATCAGGAGCCTTGGCAATGGTGGTTATGGGATTAATGGTAGGAAACTTTAGAGAAAGTTTAACAATGAGCACGCATACTAAAGAATATGTTCACAAATTTTGGGAACTGGTCGATGTAATTCTCAATGCTATTTTATTTATTCTGATAGCATTTGTGCTCATCGTCATTGAATTCAAAACAACCTATATTATCGTAGGCATCATTTCAATTCTGATTATTTTAGTATCAAGATTTATCATTGTCTATTTACCTCATAAAGTGGTTCCAAATCTTTTAAAATTAACAAATAAAGAAGCTACAATTATCAGCTGGGGAGGACTTCGTGGCGGATTGTCCTTAGCATTGGTACTATCATTGCCCGATAGTGAACCTAAAAATATACTATTAATTTGTACTTACTTTTGTGTGTTATTTAGTATTGTTGTTCAGGGACTCACCATTAAAAAAATTGCGAAGTAGATTTTGTGATTTTGAAAATTATGTCATTAGAAACCATCCATATTTCAGCAAGCTATAGAAAGCGATTCATGGGTTTGTTTGGTGCCTTATCATTTGTTTTAGTGGGCGCCTATCTCATATACTTACCCGCAGAGGAGGGCGATGGATTCTATCATTATTTCACGCCCGCAAAAATAAGCGGATGGGCTTCTATCCTATTCTTTGGAAGTTGCACGATTGTGATGCTATATTACTTGAAAAATAGTCAACTTGGTTTACTAATCTCAGATATGGGCATTACAGATTATTCGAGTCCGGTAAGTGCTGGCTTTATTCCATGGTCGGATGTGCTAGATATACAAGTGATTCAAATAGAAAAGCAACGACTGATTCTGATACTTGTACAAGATTCAGATGTGTATATCAATCGACAAAAAAATAAATTTAAGAAAGGTGTGATGCAATTGAACGACAAGTATTATGGCACGCCTATTCATATCACGGCAAATGGTTTGAAAATTAAATTTAATGAATTAGAAGCGCTATTGTTTCAACGCTTCAAACAGGTATGCGAATCAACAAACAGGAATGGGTTTACCATAGAATCCGAGTAACGAATAAGGTGCCTTCCGATTTACCAAAATGCAAATAACTGGTCAACTTACCTAGTATCAAATTCATAACTTCTAAAAAATCACAAGTAACTATTTAAATTAGGGCGCTTCATTGTGATAAATAAAACATACCGATTGGTATGTTTTTACAAAAATTGAACCTTTTCCTATTTTCTTGAGAACTTTTATGTTAATTTGAAATTAGAATGACTATCCAAAACGAGCAGACGATTATCACAACGCGGGCCAGTATCAAGCTAATTGTGCTAGGACTATTATGCGGCGTGCTTTTTGGTTGTTTTGCAGATATTTTTATTTTATCAAGTCCCAAATTGTTTCAACTCAATGCGATTCATAAGAACTGGCTATGTTTCACCATTGGTTTTACAACAAGTTGTCTATGTATCTTGCCACTTAAAATTATCAGTCTTACAAAGACTACACTTGTTATAAGCAGGCCATTGGTATTCATGGAAAAAGTAATTCCTTTGGAACAAATCATTGGCATTAAAGAACAAATTTATTCGATTCACACTGCTGGGGCATCTAATTTTGGAATTATTAGTGCACTGTATTTTGGAAATCAAATGAAAATCGAAATGAGTAACACCAAAATTATAAGGATAAATTCATTCGATATAGGCGACTACGAAAAACTATGTCCATTGTTAATGCAGAGCAAAGGTTTAAAGGCTAAAATGGGGCAAATTCCTCCAAGGTTTTATCGGGAATACCATTGGCTAATTGGAATGTTTATACTTGCAATAATTTTAGTAATAGTGCTATTTAAGTTTAATGAACCGACATGAAATATATAATATTCACACTATTTTATTGGCTTATTTGCCCTGTAAAATCTCAATCTTGTAATTGCTTAAAAGATTCAACATTGGCATACAGCATGCCTTCATGTGATACCATTCAATTCAAAAATGGATCATTGATTTACTGGCAATTTGATTGCGATTTTGCTTGGTTAACTTTCGAAACCGTTCAAGGAACCAAAGAAGTTATAGACAATTTTGATTCGAACTTGGGTGAATTAATCGACAAGTTAGGTCTTGAATTCGAAGCAGAATACAAGGCAGGGTTCTTAATGGAACGACCAACATGCTCTGGATCCGATTGTCCCATGATTTACCAATGGATGAATGCAAACACTGGAAAAACTGAAAAATATTTTGAAAATGTGATAGAGGTTTACAAAGATTCCATTCATCATTTTATGATTAATTTTAAAGATGAAGAATGGAATTCAATTTTAGTTTTTGATATGGACAATTGCGATACATTTGAAATAGTATTGCCTATAAAGTCAATCAGCATGACCTTGAATTCGGAAGATGACTTTTATTTACACGCTTGGGATTTATTTGCACCAGCTGCTGTAGTAAATCAACAACTGTGCCTTACGTATCAATACAACGAGCGTTTTTCAACGGGATTGAAGCAAAAAAACAGCGTATTCTTAAATTTGAAAAATTGAGTACCCATTCAAAATCTGATGATATAGAAAGGATTCATCAAACTACCCAAGATGTTAATTTATATTTGTAATTCATGAAAATAATCTGCCAAATCTATCCATTCATTTTAATTGGATTATTTGCCTGCAACAATGCAGCCCAAGGTGTGCAAATTGAAAACTCAAAACCGATGGTTCGCACTAAACCGATTGCTAAACTTTTGTACAATAACAATGGTCTAATACTTGCGAACGAAATGACATTGTATGACGCTTACAAAAACCCAATTAAAACCGTTCAAGTGCCGTTTGGGGAATATGTGACCATTGATACTATAAGCGAGGAAAAATTTGATTTAACAAATGGCATAGACAGATGTAATCTTCACAATTTTGTAAAAGTAAAAGGTGACAATATCAACGGATGGGTGTATGGAAAATATCTGTTTGAAGCTGAATTAAAAGGTCGCGATACTATACTTACTTTAAATGGAATCACATTTAAGATTATTCCAACTAAGAATTTCAATATTGGTGTATACGATGAGATAGAGGAAGGCCTATCCACTTGCGAGATGACTTATAGCCCAGTGCTATTTTATAACAGCCTTTTCAATAAATACGAATATTTACCAATCGTGGATGAAAATTATCCTGATCATTTTTTTACCCTCGATAACCATGATGGCTGGTTAGATAAGATTAGAAGCATTGAATACACTAATCAACAGTTATTACTCAATATAGAAAGGGAATGCCAAGAGGGCTTTGCGGATATACAAATAGCAATTAAAATTGACGGAAAACAATCGACCGCAAAATTACTTAAGATTAGCAGGCGCGAAGGGTAAATAGAGTTTTTTGCTCATTTCAACCTGCTACTTTCTTTAAAACACAAAGCGGGGCTTATTAACATGCTCAGATAAAAATTAAATCGGAATTGAAGTTCTTCCAAATACTTATTGACTATAGCCATCAGTTTCTAAACCATAGGGAGACTATATTGAAAAGAGCATAGGCTATTAAATCCCAGAATTATTATTTATGAAATATCCAAATGCTGCTTATATTTGTCAAGGCTACTTCCATGAATAATCATTTATCAATGAGTAGGCTCAACCACTAAACAACCTAAAAATAACTCAACAACTACCCAATCAACCAATGGAAAATGTATTCGCAAATTACGGCTGGATTCTTATTGTACTACTTAGCATTGTATTTTATAAATTTATCTTAAGATTTATATTCGGTATGGTTATCGTACCAGAAGATAAAATAGGCCTTGTAACTAAAAAATTCGTGCTTTTTGGAGAGCATAAAGAACTGCCAGATGGCCGAATTATAGCCACCTTAGGCGAAGCAGGTTTTCAAGCCAAAACTTTGGCTCCAGGTTTATATTTTTGGAAATGGGTATGGCAATATGAAATTACCATGTCACCATTCACTATTATTCCAGAGGGAAAAATTGGCTTGGTAATGGCCAAAGATGGTTCCGAAATTCCGACTGGCAATATTTTAGGAAAAGATGTTGAAAGCGACAATTTTCAAGACGCTTCTAATTTTCTTTTAAATGGTGGACAACGCGGAAGACAAACGACTTATATAACAGCTGGTTCATACAGAATTAATACTTTACTTTTCCAAATATCTACCACAGACATGGTGCGAATACAAGAGAGCATGGTAGGCATCATTACAACCTTAGATGGTAGACCAATTGATGCGGGACAAATTGCAGGTAAAAACATTGATGGGCACAATAATTTCCAAGATTTTGACACCTTTCTTAACAGCGGTGGTAACCGTGGCTTACAACCTCAAGTGATACTTGCTGGTTCATATAATTTAAATCCGTGGGCGATACAAATTGAAGAAACGCCAATGACCGAAATACCAATTGGTTTCGTAGGTGTTGTAATTTCGTATATTGGTTCGGAGGGTCATGATTTAACTGGCATTGATTTTAAGCATGGCAATATTGTAGAAAAAGGTTCTAAGGGTGTTTGGTTGGAGCCACTTGGCCCAGGCAAATATCCAGTGAATAAATACATTATGAAAGTAGAGCTAGTGCCAACAACTAACTTGGTTTTAAATTGGGCCTCAGCAAGAAGTGAAGCACACGATTTGGATAAAAATTTATCAACGATTACTGTGCGTTCGAAAGATGGATTTCCATTCAACTTAGATGTTGCACAAATTATTCATGTACCTACCACCGAAGCACCAAAAGTAATTGCCCGTTTTGGAAATATGGTCAACTTAGTTTCCCAAGTTTTAGAACCAACCATTGGCAACTATTTCCGAAATTCAGCACAGGATAGCGATGTAATTGCTTTCTTATCGACCCGTAAAGAACGCCAAGAATCGGCCAAAGCGCATATCAAAAAGGTATTGGATGAATACAATGTGAATGCCGTTGATACATTAATAGGAGACATCGTTCCACCTGAATCTCTCATGAAAACATTAACGGATCGTAAATTAGCAGAGGAACAGAAAGTAACCTACGACACCCAAAAACGCGCACAAGAAACCAGACAAGGAATGGAAAAAGAAACAGCCATTGCCGATATGCAAAAAGACATCGTTAAAGCACAACAAAGTGTTGAAATTGCAGAACGCACAGCTAGCGCAACTGTTAAAAAAGCGGAAGGGGATGCTGCGGGTGTAAAATTAGCAGTTGGTGCTGAAGCGGAGGCTACCAAATTAAGAGCTTATGCCGAAGCAGAATCTACAAAGGCAAGAGCGCAAGCCGATTCTGAAGCCATTAAATTAAAAGCATCTGCTCAAGCTGAACAAATTTCTTTAACAGGTTCGGCTGAAGCTGGTAAGATTTTAGCCATCGGTAAATCAACAGCCGAAGCATACGAATTAGCAGTAAGTGCGTTGGGTGGCGAAAACTTTACTAAATATAAAATAACGGAAGAATTAGCTAAAGGCCATATTAAGTTAATTCCAGATGTATTGATAGGCGGCAACGGCGGAAGTGCGATGGACGGCTTATTAGGCCTAAAATTGATGGAAATGATGGACCCTAAACCGAAGGAAGATAAAACAGAATAAAAGACCCCTATTTACAGTTGCTTTTTTGAAAGTCTAACAAATCATTGCCATAAGAATTGGTGAATCCTAGTTTTAATCCTGTTACCACTGCTTCACAAGCTTTTTCAATCTCATTTTGTTGTTTGTAAATTTCTGCCAAATACTTATAAGGGTAGGCATTTGAAGGCAATATTCTCAAAGATTCAAATATGAAATCTAATCCTTTTTTTGTGTCCCCTAAAATGTGTTTAACATATCCATAATTATTCAGAATGTAAGGATTTCTTTTATCTGATTGATACAATTTTTCGTAGGCAAGTGCCGCTTTTTCATACTGCTTGGTTGATATGTAACAAAATGCCAAATTAATTTTAGAAATCTTATCGGTACTATCCAGCTCAATTATTTTCTCAAGGTCAACCATGGCCCCTTCTATATTACCTATATAATTATAACATTCTGAACGGTTGTGATAGCTTAAGATATAACTTGGATTTATTTTAATAGCCTTCGTGAAATCAGCGATGGCTAAGTCGAACTTTTTCATTAAAAAATAGGTGTGTCCTCTGTTTATGTAAACACTTATACTATCACTATTGACAGCTTCTGCTGCTGAAAAATCACTCAATGCATTTACATATTCTCCTTGAACAGAATATAAATTACCGCGGTTAACCAAAGCACCATAATGGGTTGGCATTTCTTTTAATACCATTCCCATGTCTTTTATGGCTCCATCCAAATCGCCAAGCTGTATTTTCGACATGCCCCGCCAAAACAAAGCCTCTATATTTTTCTTATCCGATTTGTAAGCCTTTTTATAAAAGTCTAGTGCCATTTCATATTCTTTGTCAACATAAGCGGCTTCTCCCTGTTTCATTAAAGATGGACTATTTGTTTGCGCAATTGCGCCAAACGAATAGAGACAAAGAAGGCTAAAAAAGATAAATTTCATAAAATAAAAGTATTAAAAGGATGAATGTTAAGACACAAATATTACGAATTTATATTGAAAAGCAATTACGCGACATGGATTCTTTGGTATTGTTGACCAAAATGGTTTATCGACTGGGGAAATAAATGCAACAACAGCCATTGGTGAAAATGCTTTAGCTGTGAAGATAGCTATTCGATTAAGCGTTTAAATCGAATATTTAAAGCGACTTTATTGCTTTTTTGAAATGATTATAAGCTTCGTGAATTTCAGTATTAAAACCTTGTAATTTTACTTCTGCTTTTTGCTTATTCGACTTTGCCTCCGCGATTATTTCATCGACCTTTTCTGAGGCTTTCTTCATCTCGGCTCTGAAGCCAGTTAACACTTTTTCTTTGCTACCCCATTTCATCTCAAATAATCTAATTTGTAATCTGGCATTTTCAGAAGCAGCTGTAAAAAAATCAGATGCTTTGTGCACCTCTGGATTGGCCTTTATTTCCTCTTTCACCAAATCCATCGCCTGCAAAATATTTTTCTTTTGAGCTTTGAAAACCTCTTTAGTTTCAGCTTTCGAAGCAGATAACTGTTCTTCCAAATGTGTTAACTTTTCTTTGAATCCTACCGACCATTCTTTGTTATCGTTGTATACTTCCTTTAAGTCGACCTTAAATGCATGCAAACTGGCCTTTAGTTTTTCCTTTAGTGATTCAAATTTATCTTTCACTTCGGCCTTGCCTAATGATAATTGCACAGCCAAATGATCTAATTCTTGCTGATCCTTTACTAATTGCTCAGCAATTCGGGTCAAGAGTGGTTTCGTCACCTTTTTTTGAGAAGTTGGTTTCATGCTATTTCAAAATTAATTAAAGCAAATATACTACAATAAAATATTTAAGGATTATGACTCCCATCATAACTACCTATATAGCTCGACAAAAAGATTCGATAGCCCTAATCTAAATGATATTATGCATCCTTAAGTTCAGCAATAACCAATTTCTTCATCCCCATAAATACTTTGGTAACGCGTTCGGCTTTTTCTGGATCACCCATTAATTGACCAAGTACACTTGGTACCACTTGCCATGATACGCCAAACTTATCTTCTAACCAACCACACATCCCTTCCTTGCCCTCATTGGTCAATTTCTCCCAATAATAATCAACTTCCTCTTGATTGTCGCATGAGATCATAAATGAAATGGATTCATTGAATTTAAAATTAGGACCACCATTTAAAGCCATAAACTTGTGGCCATTTAGTTGAAAATTGACAACAATGGGATTGACAGATGTGATTTTTGAATTCGGAAAAACTATACAATAAAATTCCGCCATTTCTTTGGCCTTTCCGTCTACCCAAAGACAGTTTGTAATCGAATTATTCATAAAGTTTCTTTAATTTTTTTGTGGTATAATAAATAAGAAATTGCCCCAACCATAATTGGCAATAAAATAAAAACATGGTCAATTTTAAATCCAGCAACGCTCACTACCGAATAAAATGCTGCTATTAGATCGTAAAACAATCCAGCATAAGCCCATTCCTTTAGGCGTGGAAAACTAGGAATTAAGATTGCAATGCTGCCTAATAATTTAGCGATTCCGATGAAAGGAATAAAATATTCTGGGTAGCCTAAATTTTTAATAAATATTAAAGCCTCTGGCGATTTCAATATATCTGGAATTGCGGTGAATGCCATAAAAACGGCAAACAAAATTGTTGCAATCCAATACCATGTTTTAGTACTTTTGAAATTATAATAATTATACATTTAAAAAAGGTTGTTAAACAGCCATATCCCTTTAATTTGGGGCGTTGTAAAAAAAATCAGACCCTGTTGTCATCACCTATTTTTGTTCTAATATTTTCTTTATGTTTTTTAAATTCTGAGCTTGTGCCTCTCGGATATATTTCCGTCCGAAAATATAAGAGGGTAAATTCATTGGATACTTGCTATCACTATAAAATTCACTGGTAATTTGTGTTTCTGTTTCTGAAATAGATTTAAGAATATTTGCAGCTTTTGCTTCACTTTTCATTGGCCGAACGAATCGCAAATCGACATCCATACGATCGGGCGTTAATGCCACAATTTCTTGTTCACCTTCACCCACATTATCCAACTTACTATTCCAATTCTGCTTTGCACCTATGCTTCCATCGGTGCCTGTAATAACTGGCAACATATTAGGATCACTCATCACCCAAATGCTGTAATCTTTTTGGTTTTTAAGCATGCGAATGTAATCAAACACCACTTGCCTTGGCTGATGAATGGTTTCTGTAACACTTACGGTGTATTTATAAGGTATAAACAGCGCTACAACAAAAGGCAATGCGACAAGGCAAAGCACAATAATTAGAATTTTTTTTAGAATTTTCATATTAGTTATTATCTACAAATTTTTTAAAATTATTAAGTATTGCTTGCCAACCACCTTGTTGTAATTCAATTGAATTCTCTTGCTCGGCTTCAAACATCTGGGTGAATTGCGTGTACTGGCCATCATGCGTCATTTTTACAACCACTTTTCTGTAATCATCCAAGGTATAGGCAATCAATTCATGCATTTTTAAATCAGTGTAAACGCCTCCAAAATCGAATCCAAAGCTCCCATCTTTAGCCTCCATTCTGAAACTAAATCTTCCATTTATCCTCAGGTCGTTTTCGGCCTTGGGCGCATGCCAATCATCGGAAGCGAAATTCCATTGTGTTATGAATTCAGGACTTGTAAAACACGTCCAAACCTTATCTAATGGGGCATCTATTACAACCCCTACGGTAAGCATTTTTTGTTCAGTCATTTTGTAATCTACTAATTTAGAACTACAAACATACAGCCTAAATTTAAAAATACACAGTGTACAAACGACATATTTAGGGTCAATTGCGACAAATAATTAATTACATTTGCTCCATGAAGTCTATCTCTATTTTAGTTCCTGAAACTGCAATTATTGAAGCCATAGCCGATCCTCAGTATATGTTTAATGCCGTTAATCAGTTTTTAACAAACGTTGGCAAACCGCCCTTATTCAAGATTCAATTGGTTGGATTAACAAAAGAAATTAAACTTAGTGGAGGCCATTTTACAGTTCATACAGATAGGCTAATAAATGAAGTGAAATCGACCGACATCATTTTTATTCCTGCAATTAGTGGCGACATTTCAACAGCCTTAAAACTGAATCAAAAATTCATTCCTTGGCTTATCCAGCAGCATAAAAAAGGTGCCGAGCTAGCTTCGCTTTGTATGGGCGCATTTCTATTGGCCAACACAGGCTTATTGGACGGGAAAAAATGCTCAACACATTGGCATACTGCGGATACTTTTAGACAGATGTTTCCAAAAGTTAATTTGGTAGATGGCCTCACCATTACTGATGAAAATGGGATATACTCTAGTGGTGGTGCTAATTCATATTGGAGCCTTTTATTGCATCTTGTAGAAAAATATACCAACCGTGAAACAGCTATTTTAGCGTCTAAATTTTTTGAAGTAGAAATCAATCGAAATAGCCAATCTGCGTTTGCTATTTTTACTGGACAGAAAACCCACAAAGACGAGGCTATTCATATAGCACAAGCCTATATTGAAAACAATGTTGCGCAAAAAATTTCGGTGAATGAGCTGGCCGATAAAGTTGCAATTGGTCGACGAAGTTTTGAACGCCGTTTTAAAGCAATGACCAACAATTCAGTACTTGAATACATTCAAAGGGTAAAAATAGAGGCTGCAAAACGCAATTTCGAAAACAATCAATTACAAATCACCGAAGTGATGTACAATGTAGGATACAATGATATCAAGGCATTTAGAACCATCTTCAAAAAAGTAACTGGCCTTACTCCTATTGAATACCGCAACCGCTATAATAAACAAATGTTAAACTAAATATAGTCAACTTAGTTTACTAAATTCAAAAATGAATACACATTAAAAAGGGTTATTCTTTCGAACAACCCTTGTTTATCAACCATATTAAATAAGTACCGGTAGTCAGCCGATAAAATCCACAAAATATCTTATCTCAAGAGGGCAACGATGCCTCTGAAAGTAAATTCATCTTTATTGTCATATTGTCCAGAAACTTTCCAAACATAATTCTCTTGTTCGCACAGTTGGCCATTAAAAATACCATCCCACTCTGCATTAATATCGTTAGTTTCAAATACTTTTTGACCCCATCTGGTAAATATACTAAAGCTAAAATTATCAGGGCTTACATTCACTAATGAGGGTTTAAAACCATCGTTTCTTCCATTGTTATTTGGGGTAAATGCTGTTGGCACATAGCAATAACCAGGCAACATGGTTGTTAAATAAGATGGCTTGAATAGTGTATCCGAACAGTTATAATTATTTGTTGCAATTAAGGTAACGCCAAACCTTCCACTCACATTCAAAGTGAAATTAGGATTTCTCATGTTAGAGGTATTTAAAATATTTCCAACACTATCCGACACCGTCCATTTTTGTGCAATCGAATTATTGGTGCGATTGGTTATAAAGAAATTTGCATTTGGCAAACTCACAAAGCGTTGGTCGACAGTAAAGTCAGCTGTTGGGGTTGGATAAACCGTAATCATTCCTGTATAGGTTACAGTTGACGATCCGCCCACACCAGTTGCTATTAATGTTACATCCCAAGTACCTTCAAACTCAAATTTATGTATTGGATTTTCTTCTTCAGAATCTGGCGAACCATCGCCAAACACCCAACGGTAACTTGTGGCATGTGCGGTTGTATTTATAAAATGAACCACTAGTGGCGAGCAACCTTCAAATTTATCCGCACTAAATTTAACAATTGGTTTAGCATTTTGAATGAAAATTGGTTTGATAATAAAATCGGAACATTGTTTATTGTAAACCGTAAATCTTACTTCCACATTTCCAGCATTAACGTAAGTATGGTCAGGATCTTTAACAAAATTGCTGGCGTCATTAGTTGAACCATCACCAAAGTCCCATTCGAATTTCAAATTATTAATATTGGTAGATGTAATCATTGGTTTTCCAACAAAGCCAACAATGGCATTTGGCAAAATCGGTTTTCTCATTAGATAATCAAAATCTGCAGTAGGGCGCTCAATTACATTAAATACATCACTACCATCGGTGCTATCTACACAACCATCTTTATCGTATCCGAACAACATAATTCTATAGGTTCCAAACTGATTGTAAACATAAGATGGATTGGTTTCTGTTGACAAGCCACCATCACCAAATTTCCAAAAATATCTAACGGTATTCACTGATTCATTTTTAAAATCTACCACGCCTCTTTCGCAGGCTTCAATTTGATTTTTGCTAAAACGCACTTTCATTTTTGGTTTAACCTTAATGGTAGTAGATGTTGTATCTGCGCAGCCATAAGCATTCTTTACAACTAATTCTACTGAGTAAAAGGTATCAACAACTTGAGCAGAAGGTAGAACCTTTGAGAAACTAGAAGATACATAGACACTGCCATCATTAAAAGTCCACTCATTCTGAGTAAAATTCTTTGACTTATTAATGAATTGATAATACCCAATATCGCAAGGATTATTTCTAGAGGCTTTTAAATCAGCACTTGGTTTTGGATATACCAAAATAATAGTTGATGCTGTATCATAACAGTTGAAACGGGATCTGCGCAAAGTTAATTTTGGCGAATAGGTAATGTTCGATAAATTGGTATAAGTATGGGTTACCGCATCGGTTGTAGCCTCGCCGGAATTATCTCCAAACTCCCAATAGTCCGTTTTAAATAATTTTGAATTATGACTCATTTTAATAGTCAAATCAGTACAACCAATGCTTTTATCCAATACCATTAAATCCTTTGGCTTGTTAACCAAATAGACATCCTTTTTGGTTGTGTCTTTGCAATTGGCTGAAGAACTTACTTCCAATGTTACATGATAGACTGTATCTCTATAATTCAATGGATTGATATAGAACTTATGACGTGGATTGATTAGTGTTGAAGAGGTGTTATCGCCAAATTTCCAAGTATATCTATAACCACCTAAAGTATTATTAACAAAATTCACATTCTCCTTAGCGCACAATGAATCTTTTGCTACAACGAAGTTTGCGTCTGGACGACCAAGCACTAAGACTTGTTGAAAAACGGTGTCGCTCAAGCAACCGTATGGCGAAGTAACAGCATGGCTAATGTAATATGTGGTATCGAAAATCTTAATACCTGGCAATATGATGTTTTGATTGGCGCCAGAGGCATTCATTTGGCTACCGATTCCCCAAAAGTATGTATTGGGATTTACAGATGCATCTTTTAATGCAACTTGCAAAGGCGCGCAACCTTTCTTAGTTGAAACAGTAAAACCTGCAACTGGCTTTGGATGAACTGTCACGCTGCCAGCAGCAGTATCTTTACAGCCATACTGACTTGTGGTTTCGTACCAAACTTTAAAGGCAGTATCCTTATTTGAATGGTTATAGAAAACAACTGAATCGTTCATATCAAAACTAATTACACCATTGCCAAATTTCCAATTGTGGGTTAAAGCACCACCATCATAAGCAACTGAGTTATTAATGGTGTTAATATTAAGCGGTGTACAACCACTTACTACATTTAAATTAAATTGTGCCTTAGGGTCAGGATGCACAGTAACATTAATTGTGCTGCTATCTTTACATCCATGCTCGCTATATCCTACCAATTTTGTTTTGTAAACAGTATCTTTTGTTAAGGCCGCTTTAAATGAAGCACTGAAATTTTTAGACGTTGAAGTTTGTCCGTTACCAGCATTCCATTTAAAAGTCATGATTCCTATTGAACCAGTATCACGGGGATTCGATTGGTTGTTATAATTTACTTTTAACAATTGACAACCGCTTAGCTTATCAGCAACAAAATTAATAAATGGTTGCGGATAAACTTGTATTTGTTTGGCAACTGAATCATAACAACCATTGATTGTAGTGGTCGTTAGGGTAACAGTATAGAAAGTATCTTTTGTTGCACTCGAAGTAAAGCTAGCATTTGGATTTACCGCACTAGAAGATGCACCGTTGTTAAATAACCATTTATATTTCAAGGTACTAATATTGTTGCCATTATTGGTTGTTGATTGATTGGTAAAAGTAACACTCAATGGACCACAACCATTCACCGTATTAGATGTAAACGCCGCAGTTGGACCAGGAAATACTTTTACAATAACAGATGTTGAATCTTTACAACCAGCCCAGTTGGTTACGTTCAATTTAACCTTATAAGTCGTATCAACTTTTTTAGCTGAAGGGTAATAAACAGTTGGATTAATAACACTGCTAGATGTTCCATTGCCTAAATTCCAAACATTGGTATAAGCGCTTGTTGAAGCATTGTTAAATATTACTTTAAGAATTCCGCAACCTGAATCCCTATTTGTAACGATGGCCTTAGGATTCTTAGGTGTAAAATAAATTTTCTCCATTGAATCACCCTGGCAAGAAGAGGCGCTGGTTGCAATTAATTTTAATTTAACAAGCGTTGTATCGTTATAAAGTATAGAGTCAGATAAATTGGCGGCGGTAGAGATTAATTTATTATTTGCATACCATCTAAAATCTTTACCATAAATACTTGTATTTGTAAATTTAAAAGTGGCTGGTGTACAAGCATAAGCTTGATTGATTGTAAACTGTGCTTTTGCACCTGGTTTAATTCTTACATTGTGGTAAATGGTATCTTTACAACCTGAGCCAGTGCCAGCAATCAATCTAATATTGAACAACCCAACAGTACTATACACATGTTTATAGATACCACTATTTGTAGTCGATGCCGTTGTATTATCACCAAAAGTCCAATCATACTGATTTGAATTGATGGATTGGTTATTGAATTTTAATGAATCAAAAGTACAGCCAACGGTATCGCCAACTAATATAGCTTTTGGCAACCCGAAGGCAGTAAAGGTTTGACTGAAAGTATCCAATCCGCAACTGTCGCTAACAATTAAACGAACAGTATAATTACCGGCTGTACTGTATACTTTAGTCGCAGGATTAGCAGATGCACTTGTTGTGCCATCGCCAAAATCCCATGAATAGCTTGGATTAACAAAATACGAAGTCGTATTATTAGTATAGGTAACAGTCACTGGAATACAAGTGCTGTTAATATTTGCAAACATAGCTGTCGGTTTGTCGTTAACTCTAAAAGTCTGTGTTATAGAATCGGCGCCACATTGATTAGCAACTTTTAATTTGATAGTGTATACACCTGCATTTATAAATGCGTATGACAACAATGAATCCGTATATTGAGTAGAGCCATTTTTATCTGTGATGGTCCAAGTACGGGTATATCCTCTGCCTTTAGAAGTATCTTTAACATTTACATTTAAAGGTTTGCAACCTCTATTAATATTGTATACAAAACCAGCTTTAGGTTTGTAATAAATTCTTAACAACGATTTAAAAGTATCTTTTCCGCAACCGTTTTTTGAAATCAAGGTTACATAATAATCACCCTCTGTGGCATATTTGTGAGCTTGATCTGCTTTGCTGCTGGTCCAACCCACAGTTGTTCCATCCCCAAAATCCCAAAAGTATTCCTTTAAATCTGGCAATAGACAATACTTATCATCGGTCGCATTTTGAAAGATATAATTTTTTGTAGGATCACAAGTTGTAGTAACTGTCCATAACGCTTTGTCTTTATCACTAACATCCACTGGATTCCAAGTTGCTAATGAGCTACCACAGGCATTCTTTGCTTTAATTTGCAAAATAGCATTACAAACACCCTTGGTATATCGGTGATAAATTGTGTCTGCAAAACTACTCGCTGGTTTGGTTTCATTATCCCCATTGCCCCAATCAATATCGAAGGTGGTATTATCAGAAATATTATACGATGAATTGACAATTCTCAATATAAAAGGCACACAACCTCTATTTGCTCCAGATGGCGGACCAACAATACCCGCAGTTGGCTGTCTTTGGTTATAGGCAGTGCCATAAACAGTATCGATACAACTGCCGTTCTTGGTCACAATTTTAAATGTAAACACGCCCAATTGATTATATAAGTGGGTTTTAACATTTCCTGGAGCAAAATCACTTCCAGTAGTATCCATTAAACCATCGCCCCAAAATATTTTAAGTTTCTTTAAGGTATCATTTGATTCTACCTTAATTGAAAAGGTATCTGGATCGGCTATGTATTGTATACAATTAATCCAATATGGATTGGTATTAGCATTCCCTGATTGATCAATGATAGATTTCGCATTGCTGGTAACTGAAATAGTTGCAGCAGAAGAAGAATCGATACAACCACTTGAATCCTTAACAAATAATTTTACAGTGTTATTTCCTGTTCTCTTTAACAAGAAGGTAATTGAATCCAATCCTTTTGTGGAATCCACAATCAAATTGTTCACTTTCCACCAATAGGTGGCTTTGTTTTTAAAATTACCTGTAGAAGTGTTTTTTGCCTTTATAATGTATGGCAAACCACAGGTGTGAGTTGATGAATAAGTGAACGCTGGCGAGATGTTACACGCGTGAGTGTTTTTACCCAACAAAATTAAAACTACTAAAACTAAACTTTTTAAACTAAAACTTTTCATATCATTAATTTGATAATATGTTCAAGTTAGCATCAAAAATTTATTAGCACAATGCTTTTAAAAATGCGCCATTTTTTTCTAAAAAATAATTATAAAATGCTGATTTATAGTGGTTTTAATTTATTTTTATATGTAGAAAACGAGTGAATAAATAATTTTTTGTTTAAGTTTTTTTTAAGTTTATTAAACAGTTTTAAATTTTGATATCGAGCCCGACCAAAAAATTAATTTTACTTTGCGGATAATAAAAATTTTCAATGGTGATTTCTTTCTTCAACACATATTTAAAAGTATACCCATTGTTTGTGTAATTAATACTACCAAGGTTGTTTACAACCCCTCTAAACACTATAACTGGCGCATTTTTGATTTTAATTTCCTTCTGAAAATTGATACTTATTGTGCTATAAGAATTCAATTTTTGAGACTCATTTTGGGTGTTATCGAGGTACTGTTTTCCAACATATTTTAGATTAATCCCCAACTGCAAATTTTTAATGTGTTTATCGGTTATTCCAAAATAGCCAATTACATTCGGTGAAAATGAAATATCGGTGTTTTTATGAATCACTTTTACCTCATCATATTTTTCACCACTATCACCATAATCATAGTAAATATCTGTAAATGACTTAATCTTATTGCTACTCAATGTTAAGTTACCCTCGAAAGTTAACTTACCTTTCATAACCGATTGCATACCTATTAGCTCAATACCTCTTCTGTAAGACGCATCTGCATTTCTTCTTATGGAGTTGCCCACATCATTAACAGCACCTGTCAAAACCAATTGATTGACATAGTTCATATTATAGGCATTTACTTGAACAAAATGGGTACGACCTTTATTAATCCAACCCAATTCATAATCAGCCATTTGTTCAGACTTTGGTATATCCTTATTTGCATTATCTGTAAAATCGCTGCGCACAGGCTCTCTGTTTCCTTTACTATAACTTGCATACACTTGATTAGTTTTATTGTATTGATAGTTGAAACCAACTTTAGGATTAAAGAAATTATAATGTTGTTTGAATTTCACTTCGGTTAGTTCCGAGCCTATACCTGAACTACTGTAATCAATTTTACGCATTTGTAATTCTGCTAATACCTTTAGTCCTTTTAATAGGGTGTACTCTCCTTTTAAAAATCCATTCACTTCATTCTTTTCACTTTTTGCACGGTAATAGTCTTGATCGTTGCCAAAAGGCTGAGCCACACTGGCCCATGTTACTTTTCCAAAATGATTGCCTTGATAACTTGTGGCGCCTATTCCTGCATTTAATTTTAAATTATTGCCATTGTAATCTAAGGTAGTAAAATTACCAAAGTAAATATTGTCTAACCATTTCTGACGGATTAAATCTGTAGTGGTAATTGTATCTGCATTGGGACTAATAAAATTATTCACCCCATAATTTGCAAAAGATGCGCCTTCCTTAAACTCCTCATAAAAACCTTTACCAGTAGTTGTGAAGAAAGAAGATTTAAAATTTATTTTATTAAACTGTTTGCCTATATGCAATTGATAATGGTTTTGCCAATAATTGTCCGTTTGATTTTTATAGGTATAATAATTATAAGTTCTGCCGCTGTTTAATAAATTATGAGCTTGCGCTGGTGTTAAACTGTTGCGACTAATGTAGGCTTGCATTCCAGAGTCGTTGCCCTCATATCTGCTTTGTGGTGTTCCATACCACGATTGATAGGTTTTTTCTTTACCCCCAAAACTCACTGCATTGATAGCCCATTTATTTTTATAATAATTTAAATTGAATTGAAAAGCAGAAAGATTACTACTTGCCCTATCAATATAACCATCGCTTAAAATTTTTGATAAGCGACCGTTAAAGGAGAAATTCCCAATTCTGCCCGTACTGAACTTTAAATTACTTTTCGTTGTATTAAAAGAGCCATAGGATTGTTGAATTTGAAAGCCCGGTAAATTGCTGTTCTCAATATTATTAATACTGATATTCGCTCCAAATGAACCATTGCCATTGGTGCTTGTTCCAACGCCTCTTTGCACTTGCACACTATTAGTAGAGCTTGCCAAGTCGGGCATATTTACCCAGTATACACCATGGCTTTCGGCATCATTTATAGGTACCCCATTAATTGTTACATTTATTCGCGTGGCATCACTTCCTCTAATTCTTATACCGGTATATCCAACACCCGAACCAGCGTCACTTGTGGTAACGGCCGAAGGTGTATTGCCTATAAGATAAGTAAAATCTTGTCCTAAATTTTGCGCAGCTATTTCTCTTGCATTTAAATTGGTATAAGCAAAAGCATTGTTCTTATCTACCCTTGTGGCTTTCAAAATGAAGCTGGTTTGTTCGATTAATTTCTCTTTCAAAAGTATCGTTTGTTTTTGTCCAGTTAGCTTTACACTGGTGCGAGATTCCCAATATCCAAATTTTTGAATTACTAGGACATAAGATTTGCCAATTGTTAAATCATATTGCGTTTTATTGGGAATAAAATTAGTTGAATCAGTTCCTATTATTTTCGAATAGAAATCAATAACAACATTGCTATCTTCATCGATACAATTGAATGTGAAATTAGATTTAGATGTTTTGTTTTGAGCACTCGCAGAAAGCAATGCAAAAAAGAGAATGAGGGTGAACTTTATTTTCATTTGATTTGTAAAAAATAAAGTTGTGGGGATTGAAATTAATATCACAATAAAAAATTGCATACTAATTCTAGTTTTTCCTGTCGCAGTAATTACACTTATCCAGGTATTGTGGGTTTAATCTCAGCTAAATATTTATAGCACCCCAAAACTTTGATGCAAAGAAAAGGAAAAATTTGAAATAAGATTAAAATACTTTTGGCAAATTATTTTAGTTGCTCAGCAACAGTGTATAACAATGCTTCATCAAATGGCTTAGCCATTAATTGCAGTCCTATAGGCATATTGGTAACAGTATCTATGCCTGCTGGTATAGATAGCGCAGGAATACCTGCCAAATTAGCTTGTACTGTAAATAAATCGGCCAAATACATAGCAACAGGATCACTTGATTTTTCTCCCAATTTAAATGCAGGTGTGCTGGTTGTTGGTGTCAATATTAAATCATAACGCTCAAAAATTTCCAATGTTTTTTGACGGATGAGTTGTCTTACTTTTTGCGCTTTGGTATAGTAAGTATCATAATAATCGCTACTCAGTACAAAAGTACCTAACATTATTCTGCGTTGTACTTCGGGTCCAAATCCTTCTGTTCTGCTCTTTTTAAAAGTACTTTCTAAATCGGTCGCATTGGCACTTCTATAACCATACATTAATCCAGAAAAACGACTTAAATTACTACTGGCTTCTGCTGTAGTTAAAACTTGGTAGCAAGGCACCATGGCATCTAGGTAAGGAAAATCAATTCCACTTACTTCATGGCCTTTATCTTTTAATAATTGTATATAATTTTCTGTACTAGCTTTAATTTGAGGATCGAGTCCTTTGCTATTTAAACATTCATTGATATAGGCAATTTTTAAGGGTCTGTTTAAACCATCAATTTCACTTTTATCTGCCTTTCTTTTGGCCATTGTAGCATCGTTTTCATCTTCGCCAGCAATTACATTCATCAGTAATGCCATGTCTTGGATGCTCGAAGTAAATGGACCGATTTGATCGAAACTACTTGCAAATGCTATTAAGCCCCAGCGACTGATGCGGCCATAAGTTGGGTATAATCCATAAATTCCTGTGAATGCAGCTGGCTGCCTAATGGAACCACCTGTATCGCTTCCAAGCGAGGCCAAACACATATCAGCTTGTACTGCTACAGCACTTCCACCGCTACTTCCACCTGGTACTCTGCTCATGTCTGCTGCATTCAAAACTGGACCAAAAGCCGAGTTTTCGTTGGAAGCACCCATTGCAAATTCATCACAATTTGTTCTGCCAATAATGATTGCATCTTCGGCCAATAGACGCTCAACCACATTAGCAGAAAAAAGAGAAGTAAAGCCTCCTAAAATTTTTGATGAAGCTGAAGAATGATGCCCTTTGTATACAATGTTATCTTTAATGGCTATTACCATACCAGCCAATTTACCAGCCGTTTTATTGTCTATTTTAATTTGGATAGCACGTGCACTTTCTATTGCTTCCTCAGCATATATTTCTAAAAAAGCATTTAAACTAGCGTTGAGATTAATTTGACCGAGGTAATAATCAACCAATGCAGATACAGTAAGATGTCCAGCAGAAATTTCAGATTGTATTTCTGCAAGTGATGAAAAGCGTTTTTTCATGCCCCAAAAAACAGAAGTTATTTAGCGTCTGTTGATTTGTCCTGAGATTTTTCTTGCATGCCTTTTTCAATTTCGCTTCTAACATTGTTTTTAGCATTTTGAAATTCACGCATTCCCTGTCCAACACCACGCATTAATTCTGGAATTTTTTTACCACCGAAAAGAATAAGAATTGCAACAATTATTAAGATAATTTCAGTTGCCCCTAGATTTCCCATATTATTAATTTATTTAATTAACTGCAAAGGTAGCGAATAATCAGCATTTGCAATAAAATTATTTCCTAAGGCAACGTAAAAATAAAAATCGGTGTTTTGGATATATGAATATTAGATTTTTAGTTCGTTTTATAATTTTGGTTGTTTTAGTCTATATAACTAATCAACAAGCCAAAGCCTCGCACATGATGGGTAGCGACGTTTCATACGTATGTATAAGTCCTGGCAAATACAAAATCACTGCCAAGGTCTACCGCGATTGCCGTGGTATCCCTCTCAATAGCCCAGCTATCAATGCTTTCAGTCCAAGTTGTGGCTCCTCCGTTGCTATCTCCTATACAAGAACAGAAATCAACGATATCACGCCTACATGTATAGGCACACCGGGTCCTTGTAATCCCGAAAATACAACTGTTGGTGCCGAAGGGATTGAAGAACATGTATTTGAAGGCATTGTAGATTTTAATACAGCTCCATATGATGCATTTATAAAAAACGGTTGTTGTAAAATCTATTTTTCAGTTGAACAATGTTGCAGAAATAGCGCAATTACAACCTTAACGCAAGGTAACCTTTACACCGAGGCGATGTTAGATTTATGTAACATCAAAGGCAAATGCAATACCTCTCCTCAATTGACTATTCCTCCTGTAGCCTATATATGTTGCAATATGCCTTTCACCTTTAACAATGGTGCTAGCGAAATAATTGATGGCGATAGCCTTTCCTATTCACTCGCTAATCCGCTAAAAGGACATAACGATAACGAATCTTACCAAGGTACTTTCACTCCAACTATTCCTATGACTCCATTTTGTTTGCCTCCAGGTGTTATAAATTGCAAAGCTTTACCAAATGCCAAGCCGCCTCGTGGTTTGTATTTCGATAGAAACACTGGTGATATTATCTTTACCCCTTCTAAATGTGATGAGGTTGGAGTAATTGTTATTCAAATTGATGAGTATCGAAAGGATTCCGCTTCAGGTAAATATCTATTAATTGGTGTCACTAGAAGGGACATGCAGCTGGTTGTAACCAAATGCGCTGATAATAATCCGCCTCAAATTCCTACCAATAATAAGCAGACTATTTGTGAAGGAGAAAAACTATGTTTCACCATTCAATCACGCGATACAAGAACAATCAATGCAACGCGAGATGACACTACCCAATTAAGTTGGAACTATGGCATTCCTGGCGCAACCTTTAAAGTTATTGACCCTACTGCAAGAGAAAAGGCCGCTGAATTCTGTTGGCAAACCAAAATTGGTGACGCAAGAGATTATGCGTATCAATTTACTGTAACTGCTGTGGATGATAATTGCAATCCCGCTCCTGCAAAAATCAATAAAGGCTTCTTAGTTGCAGTCAAAGCAAAAGCTACAGCCAACCGCA
>JAQSCZ010000020.1 GCA_029945665.1 bacterium
AGTAAGCCGTGGTACCAGCCATATGTGCAACCTTCGTAACAGTCATATAAAATAAAATACATGGATGGTAAAGTATTTATTAATGAAACGCAGTATTTTGATAGGGTGCCAGAGGTTGCATGGTCCTTTTATATTGGTGGCTACCAACCAGCGCAAAAGTGGTTAAAAGACCGCAAGGAGCGCCAATTGGATTTTGAAGACATTTTGCACTATCAAAAAATTATAGTTGCTTTGTCTGAAACTGATAGGATAATGAAGGAAATTGATAAAACAGGAATTTTTAAATTTATATGATTTTGTTAAATGTTTATATAATATCAATATTTCGGCATACTTTTTGCGATTCTTAGCAGTACAACTAATTGATATTAGGCCATTAATCGTAAATTAACAAAACAAATTTGGTTTTTATAGAATAATTTTGGGAAATATCAAAATATATTGTTGCTTTGCACAACAATATTCAACCATTGTACGTTAAATAAATACATGAAAACTTCAGATAAGACTTCAATGTTCTTTGGGATTTTAGCATTTTTGGGATTAATTGCTCTTGTTAAAAAGAGGTCAAGTAAGGATAATACTAATTATTCTACCAATAACAAAAACCATAAAAACCCCGGCACGATTAATAAAAAACCTAATCTTACGCCTTCTAAGGATTCTATGCCTATGAAGAATTTTGACTTTAAGGTTAAAACTCCTAGTGAATTGGAAAAAGGGAGAAGTAATGCTTATCCCTATCTAGCTTAATAATATAAGATGGATGTAATAAAGGGACATGAGTTTTGTTTTAGGACAAAAAAACCCCCTTATCACCCAAGCGATATCTTAAAATTTACGCATATTTATATCTTTCACAATAAGAATAATTGGAAGTATGTTGTAAACGTAGAAGAGTATAAACACGATGTGTTTATCATGAAATTTTTTAAGCAAAACCATGCTGATTCTAAATTCAGGTATTCAATCTTAACGAATGAATATGATGCTAGGAAAATAATCCAAACTTGTGTTAATATTGGTCTTCATGTACTTCAACAATTCCCTAAGGCATCATTTGGCTTCCTTGGCATGCCGACCATGAAGGAACTAAAGAGGGAGGATAAAATTTTTAATACAAAGCGATATAGAGTTTATGAAAAATATGCAACTTTCTTTTTTAAAGAAGAAAACTTTGAGCATAATTTTGACATTAATACAAGTGCTTATTTTATGTTAAATAAGAAACAGTTAGAAGATAATAAGCATATCAAAAAAACAATTTTACAGATGTTTACAAATCACTTTATAATTTCAGATTTCTTTAGGGAACTTCTGGATATTGAGGTAAACTAAAAACATATTATTTCCAAAATGGGCTATTTGTGAACTAAAACACAAAAACAAAACCCATAAAAAGCTAATAATAAACTATTTATGGGTTTCAAATGTGGAGCTGCAGGGAGTCGAACCCTGGTCCGGAGCAGGAAATGATAACGCTTTCTACATGTTTAGTAGTAATTATTTTCGGGCGTTGAACGGTTTACCACCTACCATTTCAAAACCTTATGTTGCTGTGTAATCTATTAAGCCGCAACCGCTCCTAGTAGATATTCAGGTCTGTCGACCATCTTAACACGGCACCGACCCAAACAAAGGCACCGAAGATGGATAGCATTACTTAATTCTAAATTAAGCAGCCATTGCGAAGTTATTGTCGCCTCTTAAAATTTTGAATGTTGAGATTAGAGCGCCAGCAAACAAAGCGCTACATGCTTACATCTCAGTTGCTCTGCCCGTCAATTCCAGTCAGCCCCAATGATAATGTTACCTAAAAAAATTAGGACTGCGAAGATAATACAATTTGATGGTGTGACAATTTGATAACTTAATAATACTTCAAAAATTCATATTTCAAATTTTTACTAAAAAAAAGTGATTTAATATAAAAATAGCTATATTTGAGAAATGAAGTTAATAAAATTCAAAACATTAATTTTAACAGCCATAATAATTTTAGGTTGTTTAACTTTTCTGAATTCTTGCAGGAAAAACGAATCAAAAGAAAAAAAAGAAATTTTAAATAATAATGAACCAGTTTCTGCACCACCCTACTCAGTTAACTCATTAAATAATTTAGATGAAACTAGAGATCAAATGAACCGACTATGTATAGGATTAGCAACCATAGCAGGGAGGAGTTCTTGTGCAAACAAATTGAATTTTCAACTTACTTTAGAGCTTTTAGTTTTAAATGCTTCAAACAAAAAAAAGGATATTAGAATGTGGCAATGGTACCAAAAATTATTAACTAGTGGTTTTCCATTTTCAGAACCAACTAATACAAATGATTTGTATGATGTTGTTAGTTATCAAATCGCAAATAATTCACCACCTACATCAATTACAAATTGGTCATCTGATTTTTTTCATTCATTTACAATTTCAGGCTATAGTTCGCTTAATTATTACGTTACAGTAGGTATTCCTGAGATTATCTTTCAAAATTCAATTGGGAATGCAACAAAGCCTTTGTTAATTTTACCAGACCCCTATGCATTTGACTTTCCCGCCACTGCATATTATTATGATGTAACCACTAGTAGTGTAAAAGAAGTAATTATGGCTGATGAAGATGATTTAATGGATGCAATGGAAGGAGGTAATTTTTATGTATGGAAAATGAGTTATGAATATGATGAAGATGATGAATCTGTTAATCACAATTGCCCTCCTGAAGGATATTCCACAGGTGATTACTTTTGTGATGGAAATTGTGGTGAAAATGCAATAAATAGCCCATTTGATTGTGCCATACAAAATACAAAAACTTTATACTTAAAGAAAATTAGAATTTGTGAGGATTTTAGGTCAAAATCAGGTGGCAAATGTGAGAAGAAGCATTGGGAGAGTTCTCTATCAAACAATTATGAACCTGCATTCAGTTGTTGGGCGATACAAGCTAATGGTAGAGTTTCTAGTGTTGAGCGAAGAAGGTTGGAAGACTTGTCAAATGACAATGTAAAAAGAAGTCGTAAGAAAGGTAGTGGCAGAGTCTCAAGAGGAACCTCTATTTGGGTCGATGCAAAGGACAGAAAAACTGGTGACGAGCCAATTGTAGCCGAAAATTATAACCCTTATCGCACTATACTTTATTATTTTATGTATGAACACGACCCACTGAAAAAATATTTGGATCGTATTCCCTTTACTTTTAATGGCAATAATATTGGTGAAGCAAAATGGCATGGCAATAATATGACAGCTGGAAAATATAATTCATGTGCATTCGGACTAGATGCCAATGTTACTGAAGTTGATTTTAGAGATAGGATTGATGCATTACCTAGTAATTGGGTAGCTGATATTTCTCCTTCTGGAGATCCTATTATGACATATACTTTTCAAATTCAAGGCGATAATTTAGTAAATTACCAATTATATTATTTTGTTAATAAGAGTAAGAAATAGTGTACTAATTATTTGTATGACTATTAGCCAATTTCATTTAAGCTATGGTCAAAAACTTATAATTTCTTTCGAGAGAAGTTATATCTCCTTTGCAAAGCAAAATTCAAGAGCTAAATTTGACGGGAATTACTTTACAAATGGTTCACATATTCAAGTTAAATCAGATAATAAATTTAATTATAGAATAGGTGCAGGATATGAGTTGACTAGAAAAAAAATTTGTTATACGATCTTTAGCTCATTTGAAAGAAACCAGTTCTCACTTACATATCCGCAATTGATGAAAACAAGTTATCTATCTAGAGAACTAAATATTAATTTTGGACGGATAGACATATATACCAATTTCATTCTTCCAAAATCATCAAAAGTTCAAATTAGGCCAAAGGTTCTATTATACTTTTAAATTCAAAATCAAGTTATAGGGAAGGTTATTTAGTTGGGTACTCAGATGTTAAGGATACCTTAATAATTAATAAATCAAGTTCTATTTTGCCACTAGGAATTGGAATTGGTTTTGATATTTTATTCCCAAAAATTGGAAACAAAAATGAAATTTCTCTTAGCTTTTTATATGATCAGACAATTGGCTCTGCATTTGGCTATATTTGGTATTGGCCTAATACGAACAATCCTATAAACAGCAACGTAAGTGTTAGAAAAAACTGGTCAATTGGCTTAAAATATAATTTTAATTTTAATGATTAATATTATCCATAAAATAATTCTGGCAATTGTTTTATTTACCTCTATTAATATTCTAGGACAAGGAATTAACATTAGCTTTGAGAATTCTCTGAGTCTTTATAGTAAAAAGAACTTCAACATAAATCCAAATTATGCCAAAAACTTTGAAGTATCCAAATACAGAGTAACAAATTTTCGTTTTCTAATTGACTACCAAAGGTACTTTAAACGAATCAATGTCTCCGCATTTTTAGGTTATGAAGAAAATACTGTTTTATTTAAAGTGCCATATTTCATGAAAACTGGTGAAATTGCTAGATACTTTAGATTTTATCAAGTTCAATATGGTATAAGTTTGTCAAATTCAATCTCTTCAAAAAAAGGATTTATTTTAGAGCCTTGTCTTAGCCTATATACTGCAAAACCATCACTATTCTCCAAAACAATTGAAGAATCTAAAGGTTATTATTATCCAACAGTCAATAATTCAATATATGACAATAAAGAAGATTGGAAGTTTAGTTCAATAAACAAATCTTTTCCTTTGGGTATAACATGCAAACTACAATTTCTATTCCCTTTAAAAAACAAGAATTATATAAATTTATCTTTAACATTTGATTCTTACACTAATAAAATGTACCAATTTAGTTGGTATTGGGATGGTGAAAAATTCGCAAATGGAAACATCGGTCGGAGTGCAATTGCTTTGGGCGTTGGATTTAGATTCAATTATTCAAAATCACAGTAAAATTAAATCAACGCACACATTATAATTTTTAATATTTATAAACTAAAAATCATCACCATGCATTATCATTAATACTTTTGAAAATTGATTAAAGTATTAATAAATCACCCAATTGAATATCTTTGCGTATCCCTTATGAATTTAAAAATAGGCATTCTTCGTGAAGTTAAATTACCCGCTGACAAACGCGTACCATTTACACCAGCTCAATGTGTGGCTATTAAAAATCACTTTCCTTCAATTGAAATTTACATACAACCATCGCCCGAACGCTGCTTTGCCGATGAATTGTATGCTAAAGTTGGTATTGCTCTAAAAGAGGATATTAGCGATTGCGACTATCTATTAGGCATTAAGGAAGTGCCAGCTGATGCCCTTATTGCTAACAAAAAATACCTCTTCTTTTCGCATACCATCAAAAAACAAGCGCATAACCAAAAACTGATGCATGCCCTTATCCAAAAGCATATCACCATGATTGATTATGAAACACTGCGTTGGAAAAATGGCGATCGTGTGCTTGGATTTGGTCGTTTTGCAGGCATCGTTGGCGCCTATAATGGACTGCTGACGTGGGGCAAAAAATTCAAGAGTTTTGACTTAAAACCAGCTTACCTCTGTCATGATTATGCCGAAGTAAAAAACGAACTTAAAAAAATGGAATTGCCCAATATCAAAATAATTTTAACTGGCAATGGTCGCGTTTCCCTCGGAGCACTTGAACTTTTAAAGGAGGCCGGTATTAAACAAGTAACCGCTGCCGATATTTTAACCAAAATATTTTCTGAGCCTGTATTTGCTGAATTATTTACCGAAAATTTATATGAAAGAATTGATGGCAAACCATACGACAGAAGCGATTTTCACCACGACCCAACACGTTACCGCTGCGTATTTAGGTATTATTTACCTTTCTGCGATTTATTGATGAATGGTATATACTGGGACGAAAAAATGGACCGCTTATTTGCCGCTAACGAAACACGATTACCAACTTTCAAAACAAAAGTAATAGCCGACATCAGTTGCGATATCAATGGCAGTGTACCCATTACCATTAAAGATACTAAAATTACCGATCCTGTTTTTGGCTTCAGTCCAACCACCATGGCTGTTTGCGAACCCTACCAAGCAGACAGCATTGATATAATGGCTGTAAGTAATTTACCCACCGAATTACCTAAAGATGCAAGCGAAGGCTTTGGGCAAATGCTAATCGACTATGTAATTCCCGAATTAATGAAGCCCAATAGCGCTATTATTCACGCTGCAACTATATGCAGTGAAGGGCGATTGACCCATGATTACGAATATTTGGCTGACTACGCCTATTGATTTAATTCGTTCATCAAAATTTAATCCCATTTGATTTAAAAAAGTAGTTAATTTGCCTCCCTATGAAAGCAATGAAGCGCATACTTATTTTAATTTTGCCCTATAAAGGCTTGGCTGCGCTCAACATGCTGTTTAATTTAATTCAAATTTTAGCAGGTTTATTTTCGCTTGGCCTCATGATGCCATTGCTCGATTTTATGTTTAACAACAATAAAGAAGCATTAAAACCTAAAGCCATTGAAGCTGGTTCAAGTACTGATTTTACATCCATGTACAACGCCTTTATTCAATGGATGACAGAGTATGTTCAGAATGATAAAAAACAAGCCTTGTTATTAATTTGTATTGCCTTAATCATTGCCACCATTATCAAAAATATTGCGCGTTACTTGGCATTGTATTACCTCGTCATTTTAAGAAACAGAAGCATTGAAAATATTCGCAAAAATATCTTTCAAAAAATATTAGCGCTACCGCTTTCCTATTTTAGCAATGAAAAAAAAGGCGATTTAATTTCACGTATGAGCAACGATGTTAAAGAAGTTGAATGGAGCATGATGTCGTCGTTAGAGGCTATATTCAAAGAACCTGTAACCATTATATTTTACGTAGGAACGCTGGTATACATGAGTCCGGGTTTGACCTTATTTGTCATTGGATTATTACCAGTAGCGGCTGGTTCTATCGCCTTGTTAGGTAAGTCACTTCGCAGAAAATCGAAACGCAACCAAGAGCAACAAAGTAATGTGCTGTCCTTTTTAGAAGAGTCTCTTGGTGGCATGCGAATAATCAAAGCATTTGTTGGCGAAAAAGCATTTAGACATAAATTCAATTCCCTCAATTCAAGCTCAACCTTAGCCAATATAAAAGTGAATCACCGCGGCGACTTGGCCTCTCCTATTTCCGAAACATTAGGGATTATGGTGGCTGGGGTTATCCTTTGGTTTGGAGGAAACATGGTATTCGAAGGTGAATTGGTGGGCTCAGCTTTCTTGGCCTACTTCGCTATTTTTAGTCAAGTAATTCCTCCATTCAAACAGTTATCGCAAGCCTTTCCAATGGTACAACGCGGTGCCGCTAGTTTAGATCGGTATGAAGAAATTCTCAATGCAGACGAGAAAATTTATGAGCAATCTAACCCGATTGAAATTAAAGGCGTAAACCATGCTATTGAATATAAAAATGTAAACTTTGCGTATGGATTAGACACCGTTTTACATGGCATTAGTTTTACAGTTCCTAAAAACAAAAAAGTAGCTTTAGTAGGTGCAAGTGGAAGCGGAAAAAGTACCATCGCTGATTTATTACCCCGTTTTTACGATATATCAAATGGCGAAATACTAATTGATGGTGTAGATATTAAATCACTTTCAATTCATAGCCTAAGATCGATGATGGGCATTGTTTCGCAAGAGGCTATTTTATTTAACGATACCATTGCCTATAATATTATTTTCGGTTTAGAAAATGTCAGTAAAGATGATTTAGAAAAGGCAGCAAAATTAGCCAATGCTTATGATTTTATAATGCAATCTGAAAGGGGTTTTGATACAATTATAGGAGAAAGAGGAAGTAAATTGAGTGGTGGACAAAGACAGCGTATCGCCATAGCTCGCGCTTTATTGCGCAACCCTGCAGTTCTGATTTTAGATGAGGCTACGAGTGCCTTGGACAATGAGAGTGAAAAATTGGTGCAACAGGCCCTCGATAATTTAAGACAAGATAGAACAACCCTGGTTATTGCGCATCGTTTAACTACTATTCAAGATGCAGATGAAATTATTGTTTTAGATAAAGGTTTTATTATAGAGCGAGGAAATCACACTGAGTTAATGGAAAAACGTGGACCCTATTTTAAACTCTACAACACTTACAACGATGATAAAGGCTAAAAGCAAGAAAATATTAGGCAGTTCGGATAAAATTGATTTTCCTGAATTGGGTTTTGAAAACATCAGTTGTAAAATTGATACGGGTGCCGATACATCATCCATTCATTGCCACCATGTGAGGATAAGAGAAATTGATGGTGAAGAAGTTTTGGTTTTTCGATTACTGGATCCAAAACACAAAGCCTATGTAAAAAAAGATTGCACCACCAAACAATTCAAAGAGAAACGGATTAAAAATAGTTTTGGTGATAAGGAATATCGCTATTTTGTAATTTTAAAAATAAAATTATTTAACCAAGAGATAGAAGCGGAGTTTTCATTGGCCAATAGGTCGGATATGACTTACCCGGTGCTATTGGGTAAAAAATTACTTTATCAACAATACTTAGTAGATATTTCTCAAAAAAATCTTTCTTATTCAGCAAAGAAAAATCACAGGCCATGAACATCGTCGTATTATCACGAAACGCTCGCCTTTACTCAACCAAACGTTTGATTGAAGCAGCAGAGGCAAGAGGACACAATGCCCAAATCATCAGTCATACCCATTGTTATGTGGTGATTGAAAAGGGTGCTCCTACTATCTTTCACAACAACCAATCGCTTACCGATATAGATGCAGTAATTCCTCGAATCGGGGCCTCTGTTACCTATTACGGCTCGGCCATTATCCGACAATTCGAAGCACAAAAAATATATACATCACTAACCGCTGCGGCACTTGTTCGTAGCCGCGACAAATTAAGAACCTTGCAGTTATTGAGCATGGAAAATATTGCACTTCCTAAAACCGTGTTTGCCCGCCATCCCGACGATATTGATCATGTCATAAAACAAGTTGGAGGAGCGCCGTTGATTATTAAATTAATTGAAGGGACCCAAGGTTTAGGTGTTGTGTTAGCTGAAACTAAAAAGGCCGCTAAAAGTGTGATAGAAGCTTTCTATGGCATGAATGCTAACTTTTTGGTACAAGAGTTTGTTAAAGAAGCAAAAGGCAGTGATATAAGAGCTTTTGTGGTTGGCGATAAAGTGGTAGGTGCCATGGTTCGTCAAGGCAAAGAAGATGAATTCAGAAGCAACTTGCACAGAGGTGGCACAAGTAAGGTGGTAAAACTTTCGGCGGATGAAGAAGAAGTTGCCATAAGAGCATCTAGAGCGCTAGGACTAAACATTGCTGGTGTCGATATGTTGCCTAGTGAAAGGGGTATGTTGGTGATTGAAGTAAATTCCTCTCCAGGTTTGGAAGGCATAGAAGCAGCAACAGGAAAAGACATTGCCGGAGAAATCATTCACTTTATTGAAAAAGATAAGAAAAGCCGTTCCTAATTCATACGCCTATTGAAAGGCCATTAATCTTCATTTTATTAAAAAGGAAGACTTGCTATTTTATAAAAATAAAAATATTTTAAAGTAAAAATCCATTTCATTCGTCTTCCCTTTCGAAATGGTTACCAATTCATATAATGCAATGGCGGTGAACAATGAAACTATCATACAGACGGTAAATCGCTATAGCAAGCAATTACTTGGCTTCATTAAGGGCAAAGTAAAATCTGATGAAGATGCACAAGATGTTTTACAAGATGTTTGGTATCAATTGAGCAATTTAACCGAGATAGAAACCATAGAAAGTATGAGTGGTTGGTTATACCGTGTCGCCCGAAATAAAATCACCGATTTATTCCGTAAAAATCGAACCGATTCACTTTCTGACTTTACACTTCATAGCGAAGATGGTGAAATCGATTTTAAAGATCTTTTATTGTCAGAAAATAAAACACCAGAAGATGAATTTATGAAAAAACTTTTTTGGGAAGAGTTAATGCTAGCTTTAGATGAATTGCCCGAAAAACAGAGAGAGGCCTTTGTGTTAAATGAAATTGAAGACATGAGTTTGCAAGCCATAGCCGATTTAAAAAACGAAAACATAAAAACCATTATTTCTCGCAAAGGGTATGCAACCAAATTTTTGAGAGAACGTTTAAATAATTTATACCAAGATTTTCAAAACTATTAATATTACAACCATGAAATTTTCAAAAACAAGTAAATTCATATTTCTTCCAATTATAGGCGCTGGCCTTATTGCTTTGCTGAGCTATGTGGTCATGTATTTGTGGAACGCCATTTTACCTGAGGCCTTGACGATTGCAAAACCCATTACTTTTTGGCAAGCAACCGGCTTATTAGTGCTTTGTAAAATACTTTTTGGAGGATTTAAAGGCGGGCCGAACAAGTTCAAAAATGGCTACAATAAACGCATGGAATGGAAAGAAAAAATGAACAATATGAGTGACGAAGAGCGAGCGCAATTCCGTGCGCAATGGCGACAGCGTTGTGGAAGAAATTAATACATAAAATGACGATTAAAAAGGAAATCACTCAAGGTTTCCTTTTTTTATTTTCAATAATTTAAAGTAATTTTTTAAGTTGTGCGTCTACTCTTATAATATCAATAATTAAAATAAATTCAATCATGAAACAATTTTTTAAAACCGTATTGGCCGGATTTCTAGCAGGCGTTGCCTTGTTTATTTTGCCATTTTTCCTAGTTCGTGTATTTGTATTCTTCTTGCTAGTAGGCGCCATTTTTAAGCTCATGGGAGGCCGCAGACGAGGTATGCACTACCGTTATGCATTTGCACAAAAATTCCGCAATATGAGTGAGGATGACCGCAACGCATTTATGCAAAAACATGGCAACAGATGCGGTTATTACAATGAACAAGTAAACAACAACAACGAAAACAATCAATAATTAAACAATGAAAAAAGGAATTAAAATAGCCGTATTTGCAACCGTTATGTTATTAACCGTTGCAGGATTCAAAGCCATTAAAATGCACCGGATGGGTTATCAGAATGGGGGTGCTTGCCATTCTCAAAACATGCAACAACATGGCGCAGGTTGCCATAAATTTCAATAGCAAGCTTTGCTATAAAAAACCTTGACGGAATTAAAGTCCTTACTTAGAAGAAGTATTAAGATGGTCGCACAATCTTAAAACCGAAGTAAGGACTTTTAAATGCACCATATAGGCGCAACCAAACTGGCAGCATCATTTCTGTGCCGCGGGCCGAGCTGATATCGCCTAAATCTATAATATCAGTCCAGCCAAACTGATTCAGAATGGTCATCGTTTGTGCTTTGGCTTCCGCATTATTACCACTTACAAACATGGTAATATCACCGCCACTTTTACCGGCATTCACCATTACATCGGCGGTCACTATGTTTAAAGATTTTACCACATGTGCTTCTGGCAATAATTGTTGTATCGTTTCACCCAATGAATTGGTATTGCAATAATCTGGATTCAATGTTGGTGGCATGCCTTTTGAAAAATCCAACGCATTGCTAATATCAATGATGGTTTTATCCTTAAAGTTTTCAATGCCTGCAAGCTTAAATACCTCCAAAGTTATTTCACCCTTGGTACAATTAAATACCAGCTCACCGAAAGCAGCAGCATCTGCAAAGGTGCCTGTGCGAGCACTGCTGCCATTTTCTGTTACCCAAGTCAAAGCTTTTTCATTGTTGTTGGTTCTGCTGCCCATCATTACTTGATAGCCGAGTTGAATTAATTTGGTGGCGATGGCTTTTCCAACCATGCCGGTTCCCAATACACTTATTTTTTTCATACTGTAATTATTATAGTAGCAAAACTAAGTATAGTTATTTATCTTTGCAATACCTGTCAAAATTGACAGTAAGTATACTATAGATTATGATTATAAAAGGAGAAGAATTTGTCTATCATATTAAAGGTGAAACCTTTCACTGTGCGATGGATGTTACCATGCATTTTCTTGGGGGCAAATGGAAAACAATAGTGCTTTGGTACCTGCGCAATAAAACTTTGCGGTTTGGTGAACTCAAAAAACAAATTCCAGACATGACTGAAAAAATGTTGAGTATACAACTCAAGAAAATGGAAGCCGATGGCTTAATAAAACGCGAAGTATTTGTTGAAGTACCCCTCAGAGTTGAGTATTCCTTAACTGATTTTGGAAAAAGTTTAACGCCTATATTGGAAGCCATTTCAAAATGGGGTAGACATTATGGCGAAACGGAAGGTCAGCTGAAGGCTGTAGTAAAAAAGAAAAAGGTACTGTAAGGATAAATCTTTGCAATTTTAAATGAACCTATCTAGCATCTGCAAAACGCACCACCACATTGTCTACAGGCTTAAGTGTTTTTAGATACTCATAGATGGCTTCTAAATCCTCTGTTTTCATGCCTGCATACATGGTCCAAGGCATTACCGTTTGAAATTCGCCTTTATCCATATTGACTGATGGTATCACATACCCCGAATCTGTATATGTTTTAAATCTTTTTACAAATGACACTTTGGTCCAATTGCCTATACCACTGGCATGCGGTGTTATGTTTGGGGATACCACCTTTTTACCATTACCAAAATTAAATTCAAAGCCGCCAGCAAACTCCTCCCCTACAACTTTACCTTTTTCTTGTTTGGTATGGCACTCGCGACAGCCAGAAGCAGTGGTCATGTATTTACCATAAGCAATGGTATTGCTAGGTTCAGGTCGCTTTTGAAAATTTGCCTTTTCTGGAATGGTGTTGATGATAAAGTTTAAAGGAAAATCAGACACCGATTCAGGATTGGTTTGCTCAACAGGCGAAAGGGTTCTTAGATAAGCAATCACAGCCTTTATATCCTCCTCATCCAATTGGGCGTAATATTTATAAGGCATCACAGGAAATAATGCCTTATTGTCTTTGTTTACGCCAGTAGTAATGGTTCTAAAAATTTCTCCATCCGTCCATTTGCTCAAATTATAAGGTGTTATATTCTTGGAAACATAGCGACCTGGGAATCCAAATTTTTGATCAAACACTTCTCCACCCCTTCCAATTTTTTCATGTATTATTGGACCTGAAAATTTACTCCAGTCGCGTTTGCTATGGCAATCCATACAAACCATCACATGATTAGCCAAATACTGGCCCCGGGCAATCAATTCTGGATTTTCTGCGACTTTTAAATCAGGTGGTGGACCCACATTTGGCATGGCTGTTTTAACATAGGTGAGTAAAGCAGTAACACCTATAAGCAAAATTAACAGGCCAATTTTAATTGTTTTAAAAATTTTCGATTTCATATAGTTTGATTAATTAAGTTTATAATAAATGTCCAAAGGACCTCACTTCTAACACAAAACAATTTGAAAACTATTACAGAAAATTGTTTAACACCACAATTGCATACCAACTAAACAAATGCTAAACATTTGACAAACATAACATTAATTTCGAAAAAACAAAACAAATTTCCATTTGGCACTTGCTTCGATTTTCCACAAAATAAGTATTTATCAAAAAAAAATAGTAGGTTCGTAAGCCTTCAAAAAATATGAGTCAGAACAACCAAGTTACTTGTCCCAATTGCAAACATCAATTCAGTATAGAGAGTGCTTTAACGGCGGATATTGAAAAAGAAATTGCAGATAAATTAAAAAAGGAATTTAATGAAAAATGGGTCAGTGAAAAACGCAAAGCAGATGAACAGATTAAGTTGCAAAAAGAACAAATAGAAACAGAGCGCAAAAAGCAAGTTGAAGAGCAGGCCATGGAACTTGCCAATCGCAAAAAAGAGGTAGAAGAACAAGTTAAATTAAAACTTAACAAGGAAAATGAATTGCAAATTGAGTTTTATAAAAAACAAAATGAAGAGAACGAAGAAAAACTGAAAACCCTTCGCAAACTAGAAGTAGAAAAAATGGAGATTCAACAGCGCATGAAAGATTTGGAAAATCAACATGAGCTAGATACCAAAAAACTATTGCTTGAAAAAGAAAACGAGTTAAAAGAGCGCATTGGCAAAGAGGCCGACCAAAAAAACGAAATGCGATTAAAAGAGTTTCAGAAAAAAATAGACGATCAGAATAAATTGATTGAAGAGATGAAACGCAAATCGGAACAAGGCAGCATGCAGATGCAAGGCGAGGTTCAGGAATTAGCACTCGAAGAAATGTTGAAACAAATTTTTCCATTCGATGATATCAGTGAAGTAGGCAAAGGTGTTAAAGGAGCCGATCTCATTCAAACTGTAAAAAATGGATTGGGGCAACCTTGTGGCACCATTATTTGGGAGAGCAAGCGCACCAAGGATTTTCAACCTTTGTGGATTGAAAAATTTAAAGCTGATTTCAGACAAAGTGGAGGCGATGTGGGTGTAATTGTTACGCAAGCAATGCCCAAAGACATGGAAGGATTTGGGATTAAAGAAGGTGTATATATCTGTCAGTTTCATGAGGCTCGAAGTTTAGCTTTGATATTGCGACAAACGCTGATTAAAATTAGTGAGGCCAATGCATCGCAAGAAAACAAAGGCGAAAAAATGACGATGCTATACCATTATTTAACAGGCAATGAATTTAAGCATCAGATTGAAGCCATTTCAGAAGGATTTATGAGTTTGAAAACAGAAATTACCCGCGAAAAAATAGCCATGGAGCGCCTTTGGAAAGAAAGGGAAAAACAAATAGAAAAAGTACTCATTAATACTGTTGGCATGTATGGCAGTATTAAAGGCATTGCTGGCAATGCCATTGCCGAAATAAAAGGGCTCGAAATAGGTGGCAACATGGATCCTCTTAGCGAATAAAAGGTGTGATAACTTCTGTTAATTGCACCGAATTTTTAAATACACCAGTGCCTTGCATCGATGTAAGAGCGCCAATAGAATTTGAAGGCAGTTCGATAATAGCTGCACACAATGTGCCATTGCTAAACAATGAAAACAGAAAGGCCATCGGTATTTGCTATAAACAAAAGGGCAAGGAGGCAGCCATTGCGATGGGATATGAATTAATTAATCCAATTAGTCATACTTTTATCGATTCTATGCATGCAATTACTGAATCAAAAACAGTTAAAATATACTGTGCACGCGGCGGTTTGCGGAGTCATAAAATGGCTGAATACTTGGCTAATAATGGATATGATGTTTTATTATTGAGAGGTGGATACAAGGCCTACAGAAATTATGTTTTAAAACGCATTGAATGTTTCAAAAATATTTTGATATTAAGTGGCAATACGGGTTGTAATAAAACTGGACTATTAGAGGCATTACTGCAAAAGGGCGAACAAGTATTGAACCTCGAAGGACTGGCTAACCACAAAGGCAGTGCCTTTGGTGGTTTGGGCGAAAAAGTACAACCTTCTAATGCACAATTTAGCAATTTAATTTTCGAAGCATTGCGGACTTTTAATCCTGATCAAAGGCTATGGGTTGAAAGCGAAAGTATAACCATTGGTCGGATAGCTATACCACTTGAACTATGGACCAATATGCAAATGGCAAATGGCATCGAAATTGTATTACCTCTCGAGGAACGCATTAACTTCATTGTGAACACTTACGGTCAATTCGACTTAAACGCCTTGGCAGAAGCCATACAAAAACTTCGCAAACGCCTTGGGGCAGAGGCTACAACAACACTGTGCGAGATGACTTTAAATAATCAATTACACGGCGTAGTAAGACAACTGTTGCAGTATTATGACAAGGGTTATGAGGCCAGTCGATTGAAAAAAAATTGTCAGAATTATGTTAAATTTAACATGAATACCACCAATGCCGACACCAATTGTCAAATATTATTACAACATTTGCAAATTAGGTAAGATATTTGTTAAATAGTTACTTCAGAATTACAATATTAATAAAAGAAATAAAGATATGATGCGAAAATTAATGATAGCTTTTATAGCCTTAGCGGGTTGGTTAAGCGAAATAAAAGCTCAAGAAATAGAGATTAAAAGATGGTATGTGGCCGACTCAAAAACAGCTTGTTTATTAGGCGATGCCATGACATCCTGTTTGCGAATTAGAGAAAGTGAAGACAGTAACTTCGTTAATTTCCCTTATACCATCGAAGGTTTTAACCATGAAAAAGGGTTTGAATATTATATTGAAGTTAATCAAGAAAAACTGAAATATCCAGAAGGCGATGGCCCAAAATACAAATGGACCTTAAACACCATAATTTATCAAAAGAATACAGTGCATTTGGACAAACGCATTTTAGCAAATAATACTTTTCAGCTCATCAACATTGAACAATTCGGCAAAAAAACATTGGCCATGAGAGCGAAACCAACTCTCATTTTCAACACAGATTCTAATTTAATTTATGGATTCAGCGGTTGCAATAATTTTAGTGCGTCATGCAGCTACGCCAATGCCTTGATGCAATTTGGCACACTTAACAGCACCTTAAAAACATGTAATTTTTCGGACATCGAGTCTAAAATCAATGAGGCACTCAAAGGCAAAGCCACTTTTTATGCCCGCCATAACATGCTTTATATTGTTTGCGAAAACTTTATGACTTTGCATCTGCGTCCAGAAAAAAAATTAGACTCAATTATCAATATCATAGAATTGGAAAAGGAACCAAAGAATGATGTTAATTTTATGAAAAACGAGGACGGCAGCTACCGTGTAAATGCACCCGCCATGCATGCAGCTACCAATTTATTTTTCATCTACCGTTCTTCCAAATTAACGGATTCAGAGCGAAAAAAAATCAAATACAAATTCATCCCAATTGGCATGAATCCTGAAATATCCATGGTTGAAATTTTAACAAAAGCCAACGAAAAACCGGATATGTATTACGCCATTATAACCTATAAAAATGGCACCAAAAAAGAAATGGAAATAAGAGATGCCAACTAGGCTCACCTCATTTAGCAAAGGGGGCGGTTGCGGTTGTAAAATTGCACCCGATGTTTTAAGCGCCATTCTTTCACAATCACCTATCACCAATTTTCCCGCACTTTTGGTAGGCAATAACAGCAATGATGATGCAGCGGTTTACGAAATAAATGAGGAACAATGTATCATTAGCACCACAGATTTCTTTTTGCCAATCGTTGACAGTCCCTTTGATTTCGGTCAAATTGCTGCGGCCAATGCCATTAGCGACGTGTATGCCATGGGCGGCAACCCTATTATGGCGATTGCAATTTTAGGTTGGCCTATCGACCATTTACCCATAGCCGAAGCACAAGAAGTAATGCGCGGTGCACAAGCTATTTGTGCCAAAGCAGGCATTCCAATTGCAGGTGGACACAGCATACAAACCAGCGAACCCTTATTTGGTTTAAGTGTGAATGGTATTGTAAAAAAAGAACATCTCAAACGAAATAATACTTGCCAAGCGGGTGATACTATCTATTTAAGTAAACCTTTAGGACTTGGTTTAATGGCCAATGCAATTAAACACGATAAACTTTCGGAAGCCGGTTATGCGCGATTGATAGCATTGTGTATCACGCTTAACACCCTTGGCCATGAATTAGGTGCGATGGAATGTGTCACTGCTTTAACAGATGTTACAGGCTTCGGTTTATTAGGCCATTTAAATGAAATGCTAGGTCCAGCTATGGGCGCTGAATTAAGCCTTGAAAAAATTCCAGTTGAGGCCGAAGCAAAGGCCATTGCTGAACAATTTATTTATCCCAATATCACAACAAATAATTACAATTATATCAAAGACCGATGTACAGGTTTGAATGGGTTAGAATTCCTTTGGTTGTGTGACCCCCAAACCAGTGGCGGACTATTGTTCACAAGCAATGAAAAAATAATAGTGGAAGGATGTTATGAGATTGGTAACGTTACTGCAAATGGTATCATTGCTATAAATTAAAAATGAGCGGTTCTTTGAATATTTATTTGGTTTAATTTTATCGTATTCAAAACATGCTTAACGAAGCTTTCTGCTAGCGATTACTCAATCACTATTTGACGACAAGTTTCATTCACCTTCAACAGGTAAATACCTTTAGAAAATTCTTGTACATTCAACATAAAATAATTTCCATTTAATCGCAACGAATAACTCAGAAGCTGTTTTCCCATTAAATCATAGAGGGCCACTTCTTGTATATTTTCTTCAGAAACTATATTTAAAACCGCACTTGCAGGATTTGGATAAACCATGATTTGTGGCTTAGCTAAAACTTTACCCAAACCGCTGCCTAAATTTCTTTTTACGTGCCCAACTTTTAATCCATTGCCAAAGCTTGTTATCCATAACTCTCCCGGCTTATAAGGATTAAAGTATATGCGCTCCGGTTGACGGAAAATATAGGAATTTACCAATTGAAATGAAGGTGTCGCATTCTTTAGATTGTACATTACATAAAGACCTTGTGTTTCGGTACTTACAAAAGCTTGGCTATAGTCAATGGGATTAAAGGAGATTGAAGTTACGCGATCGAAAAGAGAGCCAGATAGCTTCGTCCAACTCGTTCCTTTGTCAGTCGTTCTATACAATCCGCCCTTATTGTTGGCACTGCCACCCCATCCACTAAAAACGCCTACATACCAAGTATTCTCTGAAGTATCGGAAGGATCAATTACTAAATCCTTGGTCCAATACTGCATGTTGGCATCGCTTTTATCAGTCCAAGTATTTGAGGTCGGATCGTAAATAAAAACGCCACTACTGGCTGTGAAATTGGCACCATAACGCGCACTAAAAGTACAGACCACTTGACCATTCTTTAAAACATTGATACTGGCTGGGTGTCCTTCTGTTCGTGGCGGGTTAGGCAATTTGGTAAAGGTTGCGCTTGCTCCTAAATTGATATTATTAGAAACATAAATTCCCCCTAACATACCGGCTCCTCCACCACCATAATGAATGACAGAAGCATACAATGTATTGGGACGATTGGGATCGGTTGCCAACCAATAAACAGGGTGACCAAAACTATGCATCACACTCCAATTATCGCCCTTATCGATGCTGAAATATATTTTACCTTGGGCATCAGCGGCATCTAGTTGAGCATCTTTTAATCGGGTACTTTGATACATGTCGTGAATACCTGATGTGGCCGCGAATAAAGTGGTACCTGATTGTGCATAGCGATAAACCGAATTAACACTTAGGCCATTAAATTGATAACCCCAACTCTTACCACCATCTTTGCTACTTATGCCTCCGATATCACTAAAGGCCGCAAATACATTGTTACTATCTAGCCAATGCATTTGCCATGCAGTTGTATTTTCAATGCCAATAGAATGGTAAGCTTTGTTCTTAGGTGTAACACTTTTAGCTAAGTGCTCATCCGCAGTATCTGTGTATGCTTGTCTCCAAGTGGCACCGCCATCGCTACTCACATGGACAAAACTAAAATCCGGAAAAATAACCTTGTTGGAATTATTAGGCGCTACAGTGATACCAAAACAAGTTTCACCCCAACTCCAGTTTTTATCGCCTCCACTCCCACTCCATCCTGTTATTATATTCTGATTATTAGTCGTCTGAAAAACCTTGTTATAGGTGCTTCCACCATCATTTGTTTTATATACCAATGGACCACTTAAAGCATTGTCATGTCCACCTAAATAAAAGGTATTAATATCATTATCAGCCATTCCAACATACATTACAAAATCATTGGAGAAATTAAGTCCTGTTGTTTTTAAAGTCCACTTGCCGTTCGCATTATCCATGGTGTAAATACCCTTGGCATGGTTGTTATAATCCCAAGGCATAATGCCGTTATAAGTAGATGCTCCGACCGAACTGATGCAAACGAATCTTGAAGTACCTCCATTTTTAGCTCCTTTGAAATTCCAAATAACTTCACCAGCAGGCATGCCAGTAGTGCTCAATGGCGCAAAAGCAACACCACTATTGGTCGATTTAAATAAACCTTCGTTGGTTGCAATGGTAATACTTGTACCGTCAAAAAAAGCACCTGCTAGAATAATACCTACGCCATTATTAGTTGCATGCTTTACCAAATTTAAAGTTGTACCACCATTATTGGTTATATAAATATCACCATAATAACCAATCACCACTTGATTGGGATTGTTATAATTGGCAATTAAACGGTATACCTGCCCATAACTCGCATTGTGCCCTGTTAATACTTTCCATGTTTTACCTCCATCGGTGGTCTTTACTGGGTAGCCGCTGTTGCCATCGTTGTGATTGCTGTATGCAATCTGATCATTGTATGTATATTCATAGGTTGAAGTATTAAAAACCTGCAAGGTCTTGTGGTGAATTTGCGTATACGTTTTACCGTAATTAGTCGTGTGAAACATTTGGCTCATATCGCAACTTACATAAAACTCATCCTCGTTAATGGGATTGATGGTAGGGAAAAACAAGGCACCGCCACCGCCCATACCGCGCGGTAAAAAGGTATCGGGTAATATTTGCGAAAACAGGAAAGAACTTTTTAAAAGCAAAGCCAGTAGCAGTATTTTTTTAGTCATGGTTAATACGTTTAGGTTAAAAATATTCAATTAAACAAAAGTGACACAAAACCTCACTTCATTTGTTGAACAAATATAATTAAAAATCAATAAATGGTATCCCATGATGGAAATCCAAATGCTTTTGAACCCCTTTACGATTATTTTTTAACGCAAAGAACACAGAGTTGGAAGCAACGCAAAGTGCGCGAAGTTTAAACTATTTCTCTTTGCTTGCTTTGCTTGATTTCTCTTTGCAACCTTTGCGTTTATTTTTTTTAACGCAAAGTACACAGAGTTGGAAGCAACGCTAAGTGCGCGAAGTTTAAATTTGTTTCTCTTTGGCGAGCTTTGGGTGGTTTCTCTTTTGCAAGCTTTGCGTTTATTTTTTTTAACGCAAAGTACACAGAGTTGGAAGCATCGCAAAGCGCGCCAAGTTTAAATAAATTTCTCTTTGCTTGCTTTGCGCGGTTTCTCTTTTACAAGCTTTGCGTTTATTTTTTTTAACGCAAAGAACACAGAGTTGGAAGCATCGCAAAGTGCGCGAAGTTTAAAACTATTTATCTTTGCGTGCTTTGCTTGATTTCTCTTTGCAACCTTTGCATTTATTTTTTTAACGCAAAGAGCACAGAGTTGGAAGCAACGCAAAGTGAGCGAAGTTTAAATTTGTTTCTCTTTGCGTGCTTTGCGCGTATTAAACTTTGTGTCCTTTGCGTTTAGGCTTTTTAACGCAAAGAACTCAGAGTTGGAAGCAACACAAAGTGTCCGAAGTTTAAATTTGTTTCTCTTTGCGTGCTTTGCACGTATTAAACTTTGTGTCCTTTGCGTTTAGGCTTTTTAAAAATCATACTGACAATTTACAGCAAAGAATTTTCGCGTTTTTTATAAATCACACGCATTAAACTTGGAAATACAATCAACAGTATTGGCAATCCGACAATAAAACCTCCAATTACTGCAACCGCCAAAGGTTGTTGCATTTGGGCCCCTAATCCTATTCCTAAGCCAAGCGGCATAAGCGCAAGTATGGCTCCAAAAGCTGTCATTAACTTAGGTCTTATTCTCAAAGCAATGGCATGGTTAATTGATTCGTCGACATTACCACCTAGTTTTAAATTTGCTTTATACTGACTGACTGTAAAAATCGCATTTTCTGCAATAATACCAACAATCATAATAATGCCCGTATAACTGCTTACGTTCAGTGGAATTCCCACAAAATATAAGGCTAAAATACAACCACTAATACCCATCAGAGAAATAAACAATATCAAAACACTAATCATCCATTCCTTAAACAAAAACATAAGGACCGCGAATACAAAAAGGGCTGCCATGGCTAAAATCAATAGCAATTCAGAAAATGATTTTTGCTGTTCAGCATATGCCCCTCCATATACAATGCTATAACCTTGTGGCAATGGCAGTTCAGCATTTAGTTTGGTTTTAATTTCTTGTATCGCACTTCCTAAATCTCTATTGTCAAGCCGAGCGGTTACTGATATCACAGATTTCAAATCCTCTCTGCGCTGCTCAACTTCGCCTGGGGTAATGGCAGTTGTACAGAAAAATGAGACAGGTCGTGTGGTTCCATCTGGTAAAAAAATAAGTTGTCTTTTCAATTTATCAAGATCATTGTTATAATAGTTTGTAAATCGCATTAGAATCCTGCGCATTTGCTCTCCATCTTGCAACTGTCCAATCTGAACACCACCCGTCATAGCGGCTTGGGCAGGAGAAGGGGTTGGCATGTTTGAATTTATTCCCAAAGGCACGCCACCAGTATAGGCCGTAAGTTGTGTTTGAAAATCAATTAACGAAAATTTATATTGGTTAAGTTTCTCCTGATCTGGAATAAAAGTAAGCACAGGACCAGCAGTAACCAAACCATTATTCACATCGGCGATACCATTAATTTGCTGAATAATAGGCTCTACTTTTGAAGATAATTTTCGTAAAATATTATAATCGTTGCCAAATATTTTAATTTCAATGGGTTTAGATGTACTCATTAAATCACCAAGTAAATCTGAGATTCTTTGACCAAAAGAAATATCCATCACTGGCACTTTGGTCCCTATTTGATTGCGCAAATCAGAAATCACCTCAAATGTATTTCTGTTTCTATCTTTTTTTAATTGTATCAAATAATCTCCTTCTGTGGGTTGAACAGATCGAAAGGACATTGCTGTGCCAGTTCTTCTTGAATAGGTTTCCACATCAGGATGCTTCATGATTATTTTCTCCATTTCACGGCACAAACGATCGGTTTCTTCTAAGTCAGTGCCTGGTGGTGAAAAATAATCGAGCACAATAGACCCTTCATCTAAATCAGGTAAAAAGCCTGTTTCCAATTTTCCTGAGGCAAACCATGCGGAAGAAATAAGCACCACTATCAAGCCAAAAGAAATTGCCGGTTTATTAAAAAACCATATCAACCATTTGAATTTATTATCCGCCTGATTAGCATCCAAATGTTTGGTTTTAAAAGAGGCTTTATAACCAATTATCAAATGAAAAACTGGCAACAGTAGCCATGTAACCAAAAAAGAGGTTATCATGGTTATCTGCATCGTATCTGAAAGTTCCTTAAAAAAAGAACCAGCCATTCCACTCATCAATCTAAATGGAAAATGGATCACAATAGTAGCCAAAGAAGAGCCTATCATTGCTGGAAATAAATTTTTAATGGACTCTGAAACAACTATGAATTTACTTTTTTCGGGATGCTCTTCATGACCCCTATAAATTTGCTCTATAATAACAATTGCATCATCTATAATTAGACCTATTGATGCGGCTATGGCACCTAATGACATTATATTTATGGTTATTCCAACAATAGACAGTATAAGTAAAGTGAAGGCTAAAGTTACAGGAATAGTAATCATAACGACCAAACTTGCACGCCATGAGCGCAGAAACAATATCATTACGACGATGGCTAAAAAAAGACCTTCATAGATTGTTTTTATGACACTGTGTATACTGTCTCCAACAAAGGCACTTTGATTGTAATACGGTTTAAGTACATAGCCTTTGGGCAATAATTTATTAATCTCTTCAACCTTATTTTCGGCACTTTTCGAAAAATCAATTAAATTAACACCAGGTTGTTTTACAAGGTCAATAAGCACCGCATCGCCTCCATTGGCATTTATCTTAATAAATTCTTGTTGCTCTTGAATTTCAATTTGTGCAATGTCTTTCAATTTTACAACGCGGATACCGTCGTTTTTAACAATAAGATTTTCTAATGCGTTGATATCATTAACCCGCGTATCGGTAAGACTTAAATACAACCTTTTGTAATCTGACATATAGCCGTTAGACAATACAAAATTATTATTATTAAACGCATTGATAATGGTGTTTGGAGTCATGCCAAACGAAGACATTTTAATGGCATCAGGTAAAACAACAAACTCCTTTACCTTACCTCCTCTGACTACGACATTCGCAATACCATTGATTTGGGACAATATCGGTCTTAAGATTAGATTTGCTTCATCTCTCAACGCAACTTTACTGTGAATTTTACTTTCCAAAGTCAATCCATACACTGGAAAAACAGACTGATTCATAGCTTCCGTTGTAATATTTACTCCGGGAGGCAGAAAATTCCTAATCTCATTTACTCTGCTTTCTAACTGTGTTTTGAGATTATAGATATCGAGACCCCATTCAAAATAAATATCAATAGTGGTTGCCCCTCTGCTCGTATTCGATTTTACAACAGTCACCCCTTTTACCTTTTTTACAACACTTTCCAAAGGTTTAGTAACTGTAATCATCATCTTGTCTATGGGAAGCTGCCCCGCATCCGCAATTAATGTAATTCTCGGGAACAATACCTCTGGAAAGAGGTTCGTTTGCATTTTAGTATAGGAGAAAATTCCCGCAATTAAAAATAAGAGCCCAATAAATAGAATTGGCTTTTTAAACACCTCGAAATAACTTTTGCCGCTTAGCATTATTTATTCTTTAAATTTTGTACAATGACCAAAGCAGTATCTGTTAATCCGTAATTACCAATTCTAACAATTGTGGCATTGCTCTCAAAAATTGGTGCAAGAATTTCGGTTTGGGAATCACTATTATTACCAATCGTAACAGGTACACGTATAGCAGTTGTATCATTCAATAATTTCATAACCCAAAATTCTTTCATCATCTCATCACTTAATACGCATTCTTTTGGCACTATCTGATTATTCCCTCTTAAGCCCTTGTTGACTATAACCTTTACAATCATATTTTCTGGTAGGAATAATACTTCATTAGATTTGGCCAGCACTGTCTGCGTTTGGGCCATCGCATTCATGGTTGTAAGTGACTTCGTAAATTGCGCTTTGTGAATTGAATTATCAGGAAGCACAATTGTACACGCTTTTCCCGTTTTTGCAAATTGAATGTATTCATAGGGTACATTCACTTGAAATGTTAAATCGCTACTTTCCGAAATAGTACATAACAAAGTGCCTTCTAAAACATAATCACCCGGTTGTTGTTTGTCTAAAGTACTGATAACTCCCGAAGCTGAAGCCCTTATTTTTATTAGACCAAAACCTGCTAAGGACGAATCGAGTTTAATACCGGTGGTGCCAAGAGAACGCCTTTCTTTTGATTCTAACTCATAAAGCAACTGTCCTTTGATAACAGCATCGCCTAACCTAACATTCACCTTGACAATAAAAGCCGGAATAGTTGCCGTTACTAAATTTCGCTTTTGATAAATTGTACTTGCTGACAATATCAGTTCATCATCTAACGACCCATAATTTATGTTGGTTACTTCAACTGGTGTTTTAGGATTTGTAATTTCTGTTTCATCAAGTTCTTTTGGTGCCGTTTTACAGCCTAATACAAGACTCGCACAGTAAAGCATAATTATACTTTTATTTTTCATTCTTTTAGTCAAATTGAATTACCAGTTCCAGTAATTGTAGGTATTAATTAATTGTTGTTTTTGTGATAATAAAATATTGCTATCTCTTTGAACAATGGCCATATTTTTCAAAGTTGTTATATAATTTATAATCGACAGTTGCCCTGTTAAAATTTCCTTTTTGTAAAGTGTTAACAAGACTTGATAATCTTGCATTTGGAGTTCTGTTATATCTAGTCTTTCAACTACAGAAGCAATTTCATTTAATGCTTTAGTTTTTCGAATGGCATTTTGATTTGAAAAATTATCTTTGTAAAAAGAAACTGATTTCAAAAGTATATCTGCCTTGGATCGATTGATGTTTTTTTGCCCCCCATCAAAAAAATTATAGGCGAATGTCAAGCCGGCACTCATTCCAAAACGGTTGGGAATAGTAGGTGCATAAACGGCGTTGAGTCCTGTATTAGCAAACGCAACAAGTTGAGGTTTATATTTAAGTTCAAAATTATTTTGGGACACCAGAATATTCAAACTGTCTAATTTGTATTTTTCCGAAAAGAAAGAAGTAGAAGTATTGCCGCTTAAATTGAGATTGATTTCCTGCAAGAACACAAGCGCTGTATCACTGATTCCACACAATGTATTTAGATCCATTAAATCTCTTTTATAGGTGGATTTATTTGCAGAAAGTTGTAAGGCGAAATTACGCTTTTCAATATTCAAAAGGGTCAAGTCTGATTGCTTGTAAATACTACTTTCAACAAGTTTGACTATCATTTGATGTTGTTCAGTTAAAAGCGTAATCATATTTTGAGCATAATCAAGTTGCCTAATACCTTGTAAACATAAAATATATTGATCCGTAATTACTTTCTCAATATCATGGGCAGAGATTTTTGCATTGTTAAGATTTATTTGCGAAATCAAATTGTATTGTTCGGCCGCTATTTTCAATTTACCCCCATTCAAAAGTGGCTGTGAAATATTAAGTAAGGCTTGATATTGCCCTCCATTGGCTGCAGCGAAATCATATCCCCAATATTTATTTGCTCCTTCAGAGTTTGCTTGAAATTTATTATTATCTAAATTCATAATTGGAGAAAATAGATAGGTGGCGCTTATACCAATTTGAGGTTTTGTATAAAATGCTCTCAATCGCTCTATATCCAATTGTGCCGCCTTACTTTGATTCAGATTATCATAAATCAAAGGACTATTCGCTTTGGCCTTTTCAATATAATATTCCAAATTTAGTTGCGCATGAATATTTGTTTGTATTAGAATAAAGAAAACTGAAAAAATGTATTTCATCATAAAAGAATAAAATTAAATGAGCAAAAGAATATGAAATAACTCAATCTTTGGATTCTCTAATAAATTGACCGTTGCTGTCAAAAATTAAATCCTTTCCTTTGATCTCTGCTTCATAAGTAACGATGCCTTTTGCATCTGTAATTTTCGCTGCTTCTTTTATTTTCTGTCCTGCATAATGGACCTTGATATATTCGACAACATTGACGGGTAGTTGATTGATGGCTATCTCCATTTCTGTTTCTAATAGCTGACCATCCGTATTAATTATAAGCGAATAATCAACTTCGTTTACTTCGAAGCTAACTTCATATTGTCCATTCTCCATTTCCCATTTTTCTTCCTTGGCTGTTGGATAATATTTTTTCAAGGTTACCTTTACATTAGTTGGCACTTCACTTTCTTTTATTTTTTGTGCATTGGCCATAGATGCAAGCATCAATAAGAGGCCCATTAAAATTACTTTTTTCATTTTTATTGAAATTTACAATTCAAAATTGAGCATGCATTTAGAATAAATATTGAATTTAGGATATGAATATAAAAAAAATGAAAAAATGAAAGCAACAGTTCAATTCAGTTATTCAACCAAAGCATGCTTATCTAATGGTTATTCAATTTCTTCCTTTAAATTTTCATTTTTCTTTCTATTGCTCAACCATCTATCAAAAGGCTTTAGGACAGAATTAATAGACAAAATGGCGATTGTAGCAATCAATGTTTCGGCATAAAAACCAGTGGCCGCTAAACAACCTGCAGCCGAACTGCACCAGACGGTTGCTGCGGTTGTTAGACCATGCACATTCAACCCTTCTTTGTAAATAATACCAACACCCAAAAATCCAATGCCTGTAACTACCTGACCAATAACACGGGTTACTTCACCCTGCTCTGTTACCAATTGCAACGATATTAAGGTATATATAGCGGATCCAACCGCAACCAATGTATTGGTTCTCAAACCTGCAGTTTTATGGTGCCACTGTCTTTCAAAACCAATGGCTACGCCTGCTATAAAAGCGCAACCCAACCGCAATGCAAATTCGCTGATATCCATTCTGTTTAATTGTTATTTATAAAATCTGACGTTAAGTTGGTCAAAAATACATTAATAGTGGTAAAGTTTACAATAGATTCTATTTTTATATTTGTTGAATTACTTCGCTACAAATAGTGTTTATCGACTAATTAACTTCGTTTTTCTAAGCGATCAATTTTTTCTTCAATCCGCTCTAATATGAGTAATTGATGTGTTTGAGAATTATAGAGTGTCTTAATTTCTTCTTGTAATAACAAGTCCACTTTCTGATGTAAGCTCCTGATTTCCAGTTCGGCCTTTAAATTAATTAAGTAGTCATTTTCACTTCTCATTCGGTCTTTTTCTTCCTTTCTATTCTGACTCATCATGATAACTGGTGCTTGCAAGGCCGCAATGCAAGACAATACAAGATTCATTAAAATAAAGGGATAAGGATCAAAATCCTCTCTATTGGGCGCAAGGGTATTAAATAATATCCAAACAACCAACATAATTCCAAACGAAATAATAACTCGCCAACTGCCGCCAAAGCGAGCAACCTTATCAGATATTTTCTGTCCCCTACTTAATGTTTCTATGGGTGGGTGTAGTAAATTATTGATGATTAGCGCTTCTTCTTTAATTGCTTCCTCTACAATTTGTCTCAGTTTATCTATTTGATTAAGCTCTGCCTTCAAAAGATTATCAACCTCATTTGTATTCATCATTTTTAAGATGTTTATATTTCACTTAATTACTGCAATACTTATACCGAAATAGCAAAATAATTAAAGATATATTGTTGGATAAATTTATTTAAAAATAAATCTCAAAGGAATGTAACGAATGCTTGAATTTATACTGAATTTTCCAACCATTCAATTCTACAATTTTACAAACTATAGAAAGGCCTAGTCCATTGCCATCTGAAGATGGATTTATTTTTGTAAACCTTTTAAAAAGTTGATCTTCATCCAACGCTTGGGCAATACCTGAATTAGAAATTGCAAAACTGTGCTGACTTAATTTTACTGATATTATGCCGTTCACCACATTATATTTTAGGGCATTTAAAAATAAATTACTAATGAATACTTCCGCTAACAATCCATTGCATTTTACTTTTACAGCAGCATCGCTTGCAATATCTATTGAAATACTTTTAGACAGGGCTTGTTCTTTAAAAAACATCAATTGTCGCTGTACTACTTCATTTAAATCAATTTCAGAGGTTTCAATAAACTGATTACTCTCTAATTTAGAAAGCAATAATAAATTCTTATTCAGTTTATTCATTCGCCCAATGGCCTGGTTGAGTTCATTCAATATTTCCGACTGTCCTTCAGTAATATCTGGCCTTTGAATGAGTATGTCAATTTTACCTTGAAAAACGGCCAAAGGTGTTTGTAATTCATGGGCAGCATTGTCAATAAATTCACGGTGACTATCAAAAATTGCTTTGTTTTTTTTCATCCACTGTTCCATCGCTTGATTCAATCGAGCAAATTCCTCGATGTTTGTTGTTTTAAATTCAGGCATCCTTTGCTTGTCTATTTCAATATGCTCTATTTCCTCCAAGGCATGATAAAATGGCTTCCATAATTTTTGCGATTGCCAGCGCGTAATTAAATAAAAACCGAAAAACAAAAAAAGCAATATGGCTGTGAACAAAAGGGCAACGTTCTCTTGGAAATCTTCTGATTCCAATAAACTTATTTTTGCCGTTAAAATAAAATCCTTTCCATACAATTTAATAGGTGATTTTAAAATGCGATAATGTTCATTCTCTTTCAAAATTGAGTCGTAACTCATTTGAAAGAAAAATGAATCCTTTGACAAAGAAAAACTAGCCGCTTCAATCTTAAAATCTTTATTAAAACGATTCAACAAAAGCAGTTCTTCCTCACTTTTCCCTTTTTTCAGTTCATTTAAAATTTCTGTATTTTTTAACAACAAGGTTTCATCTATTTCTGCTAAATATAATTTTTGTGTAATTATATAAAACGAAGGCGCTGCAATGACCATCAATACCATTGAAAAAAGCAAATTCGCTCCGAGCGTTTTATTTAATAATTTCTTCCTCATGCTTGCCATTTATAGCCTATCCCATACACCGACTTAATATAATCCGCACCGCCACCATCGCTTAATTTTCGTTTTAAATTTTTAATATGCGCATAAATAAAATCATGGTTATCCAACATGTCTGCCATATCTCCTGAGAGATGTTCTGCAATGGAACTTTTTGATAAAACTTTGTTTTTATTGCCTATTAAATACAACAACAATTCAATTTCTTTTTTAGTAATTTCTATGATTTGATTATGCACTTTCACTGTTTTTGCAACAATATCAATTTCAATTTCATTATAAAGAATTGTATTACTTCCATTAAAATTCTTGCGTCTTATGAGTGCCTGAATTCTAACAAGTAACTCAGATAAATGGAATGGCTTTACTAAAAAATCATCAACCCCTAAATTAAAACCCTCTATTCTTGTCTCTAAGGTTTCCTTTGCTGAAATTACAATTACACCGTCATTCCTCCCTTCTTTTCTTAAATGCTTTAAGATTTCAAAACCATCACCATCTGGCAACATTAAATCCAACAAAATACAATCATATTCATAAGTTGCAATTTTATCTATTGCGGAGGTAAGATTCGCAGCCCATTCACAATGAACATCATTTGATTTAAGATACGCTCGAATACTTGAAGCCAAAGCCGCTTCATCTTCAATCATTAAAATCTTCATAGCACAAAAATAGTATCGAAATTTGAAGAAATACTGAATTTTATCTTTCTCTTCCATTATTTAAACAATTCATCTTCTTTTTTTTGTTTACTTCATTTATTATTTCATCTTTGAAGCAATGAAATATTTTTTAACGCTAATTGGTATCCTCTCTGTAATATTTATATACAGTTGTAAACCGAAATACCACGTAAAAGTTGGAGAAGCCAAAGTAATAGAGGTGCTTGAATACAAAGCAGCTGTAACAAAAATCAATGATTTGGTTCACACTAAACTATCATTAGAGCCAGATTTTAAAAATAAAGAATTGAAAGGCACTGCTTCAATTACTTTAAAACCTCATTTTTATCCCACTGATTCGTTAACCCTTAATGCCAAATACATGCGCATTGAAAAAGTAGGAATGGCCATTGTTTCCGCTAAAAGCACAGACAACGCGCTTGACAAAACAGCAAGCACAAATGCTTTAAAATACACCTACGATTCTTTGTTCTTAAGAATTAAATTAGATAAAACATATACCAAAGATGAGTCATATACCATCATAATTGAATACACGGCTCAGCCTGAAAAATGTAAAAGTGAAGGAGGCACTTCGATTAAAGAAGATAAAGGCATCTATTTTATCAATCCCGATAGCAGTGACAAGTACAAACCTACTCAAATATGGACCCAAGGTGAAACAGAAGCAGCCAGTTGCTGGTTTCCTACCATTGATGCACCCAATCAAAAAACAACGCAGGAAATTTTGGTAACTGTTCCAGATCAGTTTAGAACGATTTCCAATGGTTTATTAATCTCATCAGAAAAATTACCCAATGGCAAAAGACTGGATTATTGGAAAAACGATAAACCCCATGCACCTTATCTTTTTGCTCTGGTTATTGGCGATTTTGTGCAGACTAAAGATAAGTGGCGCGATATAGATGTTAATTATTATATGGATCCTGCTTACGCACCCTATGCTCAAACTGTTTTTGGACATACGCCAGAAATGCTCGAATTCTTTAGTACACGCCTTGGCTACATATATCCTTGGCAAAAGTTCGACCAAGTCGTTGTTCATGACTTTGTAAGTGGTGCAATGGAAAACACTGGTTGTGTCGTTCACTTCGACAAACTCAACCACAACAACAGAGAACACCTAGATAATACTTACGAAGATGTAATCTCTCACGAGCTCTTTCACCACTGGTTTGGCGACTTACTAACTTGTGAAAGTTGGAGCAATATTCCCCTCAACGAATCCTTTGCTACCTATGGTGAATATTTATGGAATGAACATAAATACGGGCGCAACCAAGCCGATTTGAAATTCGATGAATTTTTGAGTGCTTACTTGTCTGAAGCAGCAGATAAACAAGTTCCAATGATTCGGTTTTACTATAGCAAAAGAGATGATTTATTTGATAGACATAGCTATCAAAAAGGAGGTGCAATTTTGCACATGTTGCGCAAATATGTTGGCGATGAAGCTTTCTTTAAATCCTTAAAATTATATTTAACAAGAAATGCGTACAAAACAGTTGAGATAAATGACCTGCGTATGACTTTCGAAGAAGTGACTGGCGAAGACTTAAATTGGTTCTTTAACCAATGGTTCATGAAGGAAGGCCACCCAGAATTAGAGGTAAAACACCAAGTATACAATGGGTCTGGTGAATTATATGGCATTACTATTATTCAAAAATCAACTGTTTTCAAACTACCTGTAGATATCGATATTTACACTGCGAAAGGTATAGAAAGACACCGCATCATTATTGAAAAAGATTCTCAAACTTTTGGTCTTAAGTCTAAAAGTAAACCACTCGCCGTTATATTCGATGCAGAACATCAATTGCTGGCAGATATTACCGAAACTAAAAGTATTGCGGCTTGGGAAGACCAATTGAAATATGCAGTGTTGGCCACACACAAAGAGGATGCATTAATCAAACTTAACACATTGCAACCTGACAAGGGGCAAAGAGTTACCTATAACGGCAAATACCTAAAAGATTCTTTTTGGCATTTAAGAGAAACAGCATTGTCTAATCTAAATGATTTAGACCTTACGAATTTAGAAGTAAAGCCTGTTTTATTTGAAATTGAAAACATGGCATTGAATGATACAAAATCGGATGTTCGGGCTGCCTGTATTCCTTTCCTTGAAAACCAAAAAGATGAAGATCGACTAAACAAAATGTTAAACGATTCCTCTTATTATGTATGCTCAAAAGCACTTCAAGCTATGGGAACCATAAACAAAGAAGTTGCTTACGACTTTGCGAATGCACACCGAGAAGAAAAGAATACATTGTTACAGGATTATATTTTTTACACGTTAGGCAAGTATAGTAAAAACAACGAGATTGATTTTTTCATCAATCATTTAAAAACAGCAAGTGATAAATCCTATTCCTCAGCCATCACTGGCCTCAACTATTTAACACTATACAATCAATTAGAATTAATTGATGAAGCACTTGTAGAATTAAACACAATGGCTGCATCTAATATTCAAAAAGAAAGGGCTATCGAATGTTTGAAAGATTTGCAAACAGCCGCAACCTTAAAACTATTTTATCTTAATTTATATAAAAAAATAGACAAGGAAAACAAGGTTTATTATACCAAACTGGCAAAACTAATGGAGGCCAATAAGAAGAAAATTGAATTGGTACTTTATAAATACGAGCCTAAATTGGCCGACTAATTATTCACCATTCATCGATTTTTATTTTAAAACCCGGGTAAAGCATTGAATATTGAATTATGAAACAAGACCACGAAATAGATTTTAGAATTATCGGCGAGGAAATGCAGTGTGTTGAAATTGAACTCGACCCACAAGAAACAGCCATTGGTGAGAGCGGTAGCTTTATGATGATGGACCGAGAAATACAAATGGAAACTATTTTTGGCGATGGAAGTAACAATCGGAATAATAGCGGGTTCATGAGCAAATTAATGTCGGCAGGCAAACGATTACTCACTGGCGAAAGTTTATTCATGACAGCCTTCACAAATGCGGGTAACGCTAAGAAAAAGGTAACCTTTGCTGCACCCTTTCCAGGCAAAATTATTGCTTTAGATTTATACCGTTTGAACGGCAAAGTTATCTGTCAAAAAGATGCATTTCTTTGTGCCGCAAAAGGTGTTTCAATTGGCATTGAATTCCAAAGAAAATTGGGCACTGGTTTATTCGGTGGAGAAGGTTTTATAATGCAGAAACTTGAAGGAGATGGTATGGCATTTGTGCACGCAGGGGGCCATGTTTTAGAGCGAGAATTACAACCTGGCGAAATGATAAAAATAGATACCGGCTGTATCGTGGCTTTCACGCAAACCGTGCATTATGATATTCAATTTATTGGCGGTATTAAAAACTCTATATTCGGCGGAGAAGGCTTGTTTTTCGCAACACTTGAAGGTCCAGGAAAAGTTTGGATTCAAAGTTTACCAATTAGCCGCCTAGCTTCTAGAATTATGAGCTATGGAAGTATTGGTGGGCGCAAAGAAGAAGGCTCTATACTAGGAGGCTTAGGCAATCTGTTAGATGGCGACGGCATGTAGTCAACCAAGTTGACTAATATTGCTTTTTTATAAATGCAATCTAAGACAGAATTAATTTTCTAAGCATCTCAAAGGCCATATTATTAGAACGGCCTATGATATTAATTCTATCTCCAATAAAATTATACGTTTGAACAAGCGTTGTGTCTTTATTACATACGCCAATTACAACAGTCCCAACTGGCTTTTCAACACTACCACCACCTGGTCCGGCTACCCCTGAAACGGCTATTGCATAATCGGTAGCCAATCGCTCTCTAACGCCTTCTACCATTTGCAAAACCACTTGCTCACTTACTGCGCCAACTGTTTCAAACAAGGTCGATTCAACACCAAGCTGGTGATGTTTTACAGAGTTACTATAACTCACAACAGAGCCTACAAATACCTTCGATGCACCTGGAATCATGGTCATTTGATGAGAGATATAACCACCTGTGCAACTCTCCGCTAAGCTCAAAGTTTGGTTTCTATGACTCAATAAATTAAAAATAATTTCTGCCATACTTAAATCTTCTGTCGCCACAACTGCCTCACCTAAGATATTCATTATTGCAGTTGTATAAACATCTATCTCCTTAATAATATCTGAACCACTCTGCTCTACACCGGTTAATCGCAATCTAACAATATTCCAGTTTGGCAAATAAGCCAACTTAATGTAAGCAGGTAAACTATCTTCAACCTGTTCAATTCTTTTTGCCAAAATAGATTCGGCAACATTGATGGTAATAATTGTTTTATGAAATAATTTGGGTTGTGAAAAGCGTTCGTTAATTAATGGCAAGGCTTTAAATTCAAAAATATTTTTCATTTCATACGGCACACCGGGCATACTAATAATAATTTTTCCATTATACTCAAACCACATACCAGGCGCCGTCCCCCATTCATTATTGAGCGTGAGACATCCTTCAGGTAATTCTGCCTGCAGCTTATTAGTTTCTAACATTTCGCGTCCTCTGTTCTTAAAAAACATTTCCAATTGCGCCAACACGACATGGTCTGTTCGCCAACCCATTCCAAAATAATCAGCCAGTGTCTTTTTAGTAATATCATCTTTCGTTGGTCCTAAACCACCTGTTATAATTATGAGCTCACTCCGATCTAAACATTCCGACAATTGCAATTTAATCTCTTCTGAATTATCGCTTATTGAATTAATTCGGTGGATTTTAATCCCGTATTTATTTAACATTTGCCCCAACCAAGCACTGTTGGTATCAACGACCTGGCCTATTAACAATTCGTCTCCTATGGTTATTATTTCTGCACGCATCAATTAATGATTATTTTGAACATGCAAATATGGTTTATTTTTAAAGGAAATAAAGGAATAAATGTATTGACTGCAACAATTTTAAAAGTATGTATTAAAAGTAAATTTAAAAAATTATCCCTTTTAATTTAAAAAATAAAATCAAAAACAGCTAATGGGTAAATTTAACACCCCAAATTTTTAATTATTAACACCCTTTTTCAAACTCAAAAACAATGTTAATTTTACATTTTCAAATTTACTATTATCAATGCCTGAATTTACACACCTTCACTGCCATACACAATTTTCACTTTTAGATGGGGCCGCTAGCATTGAAAATCTATTTAAAAAGGCTGTTGCAGATAAACAGAAAGCCATTGCCATCACCGACCATGGCAACATGTTTGGCGTTTTTAATTTTGTTGCAGAAGCAGCAAAACACAACAAAAAAGAAGATACAATTAAAGCCATTGTCGGATGCGAATTTTATTTGACAGAAGATCGTTATCGAAAAGAATTCACCAAGGACGATCGCGATATAAGACACCATCAATTGCTACTTGCAAAAAATGCAAACGGCTATAAGAACCTGTCAAAACTTTGCTCTCTCGGCTATATTGATGGCATGTATAGCAAATGGCCTAGAATTGATAAAAGTTTGATTCTAAAGTACCACGAAGATTTAATCGCTACGACTTGTTGCCTTGGGGCCATTGTACCCAAAATGATTATGAAAAAAGGGGAAGATGCTGCTGAAAAGGAATTCCTTTGGTGGTTAGATATCTTTGGCGAAGACTATTATGTAGAACTTCAACGCCATGGACTAGCCGACCAAGATAAAGTCAATGAGGTGCTCATCAGATTTGCAAGAAAACACAATGTAAAAATGATTGCTACCAATGATTCTCATTATGTTGAAAAAGACGATTACAATGCACATGATATTTTACTTTGTGTAAATACCGGGGAAAAACAAAGTACGCCTAAAGCAAGTGATTTGGATGGAGGTGATGAGAATTTCAACAAGGGAAAACGCTTCGCTTTCCCAAATGACAATTTCTATTTCAAAACGCAAGCGGAAATGAATACCCTTTTTTCCGATATACCCGAAGCCATTGATAATACTGGCGATATTGTGAGTAAAATTGAACCGCTTAAATTAAAGCAGGACATAATGCTTCCTAATTTCCCCATTCCTGAAGGGTTTCAGTCGCAAGATGACTATTTAGAATCGCTTACTTTTGAAGGAGCAAAAAGACGCTATGGTGAAATTGATCAAGAAATTGAAGATCGCTTGAAATTTGAATTGTTTACAATTCGCACCATGGGATTTGCAGGATACTTTCTTATCGTAGCAGATTTTATTAAAGCCGGTCGTGATATTGGCGTTATTATTGGTCCCGGCAGGGGTTCTGCAGCAGGTAGCGCCGTTGCGTATTGTATTGGTATTACCAATATCGACCCTATTAAATATAAACTACTGTTTGAACGTTTTCTAAACCCAGATCGCAAAAGCATGCCGGATATTGATACTGACTTTGATGACGAAGGCAGAGAAAAAGTGATTCAATATGTTGTAGAAAAATATGGCAAAAACCAAGTGGCACAAATTGTTACCTATGGTAAGATGGCCGCTAAAATGAGTGTTAAAGATGTTGCGCGAGTTATGGATTTGAATATGGAAGAATCCAATAGTATCACAAAGCTCGTTCCTGCAAAACCACTGGGACTAACATTAAAGCAAGTAATTAATGCAAAAATAGAAGGCGTAAAAGAAGAAGCGATTGATATCGAAGACGAAGACCATGCAGAAGAAATTGCCAACAGAGACACAATCCAACTTCGACAAGAAGATATTCCAGGTGTTATGCAACTTAGGGAATGGCATGCTAATAAATCAGAAATAAGAGGTGAAGTATTAAGGCAAGCTTTGCTGCTCGAGGGCTCTGTTAGAAATACAGGCGTGCATGCAGCAGGTATTATAATAGCTCCAAAAGATTTAACCGATATTGTACCAATAGCTGTCGCAAAGGATTCTACCCTATTCCTTACCCAATACGACGGCAAAGTAATTGAAGAATCAGGCGTTATTAAGATGGACTTTTTAGGATTAAAAACCCTTTCAATCATAAGAACAGCATTACAACTTATTAAGAAAAATCACAATGTTGACATTGATATTGACACCGTTCCATTAGATGACGAAAAAACATTTGCCTTGTATCAAAGAGGCGAAACAACCGGTACTTTTCAGTTTGAGAGCCCAGGCATGCAAAAACATTTAAAGGATTTGAAACCTGATAAATTCGAAGATTTAATTGCCATGAACGCCTTGTATCGCCCAGGACCAATGGAATATATTCCACAATTTATTAAACGAAAATTAGGCCTGGAAGAAATACAATACGACATACCTGAAATGAAAGAATACCTTGAAGAAACTTATGGTATTACTGTCTATCAAGAGCAAGTGATGCTGCTCAGTCAGAGTATTGGTGGCTTTAGCAAAGGAGATGCCGATGTACTCAGAAAAGCCATGGGTAAAAAGCAAATTGAGGTACTTAATAAAATGAAAGGGCAATTTTTGGAAGGTTCGGCATCCAAAGGTTTTGATACGAAAATTTGCACAAAAATTTGGACGGATTGGGAAGCATTTGCTTCCTATGCATTTAATAAATCACACTCCACATGCTATGCATTTGTAGCCTATCAGACAGGTTATTTAAAAGCACATTATCCTGCAGAATACATGGCAGCAATTTTAGCGAACAACACAACTAATATTGAAAAAATTAGTTTAATGATGGAGGAATCCAAGAAAATCAATATCCCTGTTTTAGGTCCCGATGTGAATGAAAGTGATATACAATTTGCGGTTAACAACAAGGGTGAGATAAGATTTGGATTATGCGCTGTAAAAGGAGTTGGCGAGGCTGCGGCACTAGAAGTAATCACCGAACGCGATAAAAACGGACCATATAAAAATATATTCGATTTAACTAAGCGCTGCAATTTAAGAAGTGTCAGTAAAAAAACCTTGGAAGCATTGGTAAAAGGTGGTGGTTTTGACTTCGACAAAAACTACCACAAAGCGCAATACTTGCGCGAAGGAGAAAATGGTACTGGTATAGAAATTGCCGTAAGGCATGGCATTAGAGAGCAAGAAAACGCAAATAGCTCTCAAAATTCCTTGTTTGGCGAGAGTACCCAAGAAACTTTTACTGAACCACAACTTCCAAAAGCGGAAGAGTATACCATATTAGAAAATTGCAACATGGAAAAAGAAATGGTTGGTATTTTTATCAATCAACACCCAATGGATACTTTTAAATTAGAATACGGTGTTTTAGCTAACACGAAACTGTTTGAACTGGAGAATTTAAAACTAATGCAAAACAAAAGTTCAAACATCATGGTTGGCGGCATTGTAACAAAGGTAGATTATCTCATTACAAAAACAGGCAAACAATTCTCAAAATTTACTATACAAGATTTTGATAGCCAGTTTACATTTTACAATTTTGGAACAAGCTACGATTTATTGAGACCAATTCTCTACGAAAATCAATTTTTACTTCTAAAATGCAAGGTAGAAAAGCCTAAATACAGCAATAAGGAACTGGATTTGAGTATTACTTCTGCAATGAAAATGGAAGATGTGAAAGACCGTTTCTTTAATGGCTTTGAGGTTAAAGTCTTTCTCAAAGATATTTCTCAGGCACTGCTCGAAGAGTTAGATCTTATTTTCAAAAAGCATGTTGGCAAATTCCCTTTAAACGTTAGCTTGATTGATCAACAAAAGAAGTACACGATTGATATGTATAGTTCAGATAAACGAATAGAAATCTGTGAAGAACTAATTAATGATCTAAATAAATTAGAAATCAATAACAAAATCATCACTTCAAATTTAAATTAGTAGTTGGCTTAGAATGCATGCAAAAAACTTGTATTTGAGTTGAGACTTAAAACAAAAAAGGGGTTCAGTATTACACTGAACCCCTTTTTAATATTTAATTATTAAAACTACTAATTAGCAACTGTAATCTTTGTTGTTGAGGTAACACCATTGATAGTTACTTTTACTAAGTAAATACCTTTGGCAACATCCCCTAAATTGATAACAGTTGAATCTTCATTTGTAGATTGGCTAAGTATTTTACTGCCAAGTACATTGTATACTTCAATCTTCATACCATCGTTATTAGCGCTACTTACAGTAAATGTACCACTATTCGGATTCGGGTAAATGGCAACATTTGGATTGGATTTAAGACCATTAACAGCAAGATTTGCAGGAAGTGTTTTAGTTACTTCGCAAGTACAACCAGCAGCATTGGTAGCAATCATTTTCACTTTAAAGTTCCCTACATACTGATAACTATATGTTGGACTTGCAGTAGCAATTTTGCTTCCACCTTCACCAAAGAACCAATCATAGTTTTTGTAAGTACCAATTGCCGGTGTGAACTTATAATTCAAGAATCCTAAGTTTTGAACTGCAAAGTCACATGTTGGGGCTTCACTTACTGTAATTGAACTTGCAGATGTATCAGAACAACCAGCCGAATATGAAGCTACTAACGAAACAGTGTATGTAGTGGTAATTGCAGGATTATACAAACGTTTTGGTGCAGGGTCGGTGCTACTTCCATTACCTAAATCCCAAACGTATTGGATGTTTCCTTTGTCCCCTTTTGTTAAGTTAACAAAATTTGCTAATTCACCTGAACAAATATCTTGCACAGAAAAGCCAGCTTTTGGTTGAATCAATACATTAAACGATTTCGTTGCTGAAGCAGAACAACCATTGGTAAAGTCAGCCTTTAATGTTGCAGTGTAACTGCCTTCATTCGCCCATGTTTTGGTAACATTCTTGGTAGTATATGAAGTATTGTCGCTCAAGGTCCAAGTGTAACCAGGGTTAACTACAACTTCGTTTGTTGTATTTATTAAATTGGTAGGCTCTCCACTGCATAATTTGTTGTAAACAAATGTAGGTACTGGAGTAGGTTTAATCACAACCTGTTTTGAAATTGAATCAGAGCAACCAAATTCAGAAACTGATCTTAATTTAACAGTATAAGTACCAGCGTTGGCATATGTATTATAGCCTTCATCTAAAGTGCTATATTTACCATCACCATAGCTCCAATATGAACCAGTTTCACCCAAAGCTATCGTACTATTGTTAGGGAATAAAATTTCAGTTTGAGCACAAACAGGAGTTAAAGGAATTGTAAAGGCTGGTATAGGTTTGGAAAATTCGTAAGCATTTTTTGTCAAACTACTTACGCAACCATTAGATGAAACTTTCAATGTCACCTTGTATCCACCTGGTTTTGTGTAAAGGTGTGTTGGATTTGCAACTGAACTTGTTGGTGTGTTATCTCCAAAGTTCCAAACATAAGAAAGTGCACCACTACCAATGGTTGTTTGATTAGCAAATTTAACCGCAGTACCCTCGCAGGCATTGGTTACTTTAAACTTAACTGTTGGCACTTCTGCAATACAAACTATAATTGTTGTATCTTTTATTACATTCCAAGGAAAACTCTTGGTTACTAATCTTACATTATAACAACCATAAGTTGCAAATTGGTGCACTGGATTAGTCACATCGGCACTATCTCCATCACCAAAATACCAAGTGTAAGAGCCTATTCCATCTTTGTTAACACCACAACCAATGGTTGTTATGTTATTGAATAATATGGCATCTCCATCGCACATAATAGCAGGCGTTGTAAAATTAGTTTTTGGTGTTGGTGCTACTTTAACAGTTCTCACAATAGTGGAATCGCAGAAATAAGGACCTAAATCAATGTATGTAATTTTAAAGGTTACTAAACTATCACAAAGGTTAGAACTTGGATTGAATGTTAGTTTAGCATTTGTTGATGCTGTTGGGGTAGCTAAAGAATACTCTGTTGGAGCAACTACTACACCATATTTGGTTCTAACGTCGGCACCGGTAATACTCCAACTAGTTCCGTGGTTTGCATTGGTATAACCTGTAGGAGGTGTCATTTCATAGATCAACACTTTGCCCGGCTCGGTAATATCAGGTTGCGCTACTGAACCAACTTTAAATTGACCATTAAATGTGCTGCCTTTAATCACATCTGCTCCAATCGGACGAGGATTCACGGTTACTTTCTGTGCAACACGTGTAGGATTTGCACAAGATTTTCTTGTAGTAACTTCTATGTCTATGGTATAATTAGCAGCTGTTCCACTAGAACCGAACAAATTTGCTATAATAGTTCCTCCTTGTATGGTTAAATCAGCATTACTTACGCCTACACCGCTAGGCTTCGCGTAAATATAATTGGTTGAACCACTAGGGTTAGTGGTTATGTAGAAACCATAAACTTGACCTGCAACAAGGGAAAATTGATTGGCTGGTACTTTGCAAAAGCTTTGTCCACCTTGAACAAAGTTTCTACCTTTACCTGTAAATAACAGGGTCCAAGCACCTGAGTTAGTTGTAAAACCAACATAAGTACCTACTTTATAATAAACATCACAAAAGGTATTACCATTAAAGGCTTGAGTTCTGAACATAATACTATCCATGATCATAGAACTAGTAGAAGTAATATTAACCATACCACCAGAATAAGGTGTAGAATAATAACTAGTGCCTGTAAATCCATTGTTTAATTTACTAGGTGCGCTAAAACGCATGGCTTGTGCATAGAAAGTTGTTGTAGATCTAATAATTGGTCCGTAAATAGCTTTACCCTGACCTAAAAATTTACCACCCACCGCTGCATCATACCATTGAATGGAATCACCACTTGATGCTGCAGTTGCATTTAACAATGGACGACCAGTTCCACATTGTTTAAAATCTGTGGCTGATGGAGGTGAAGGATTTCCCAAATAATCTACAACCAAATTAGCTGTATCATTCGCTGCGACTGAGTCAATTAAAGCACCATTTGGCCTTGAAGTCCACAATTTAAAAGTATATTTCGTGTTGTTGGAAAAAGCAAACGCACTATTCATAGAAATAACTGTATCCTTTTGTGATTTCAATTTGCCTGTAATGTATCTAGGAGTTTGTAAAACACCATTAATGCTCCAAAACAATCTAAAACTATCTAATCTTGTTTTACCAAAGTTAGTTATCGTTGCATTTAATGCTTGAGGGCTCGTGCAAATATCTGCCTTGGTGAATTTAGATACACCTGCATCATTCAATTTATCTGGCAAAAAGAATTGAAGTGTCATCGTTTGAGTAGGTGGGGTGCAATTACCTCCATTTACTGTTCCCCAATTTGCATTTGCAATGAGTGGATTGAAACTAACCGTAGCGGCGCAGCTACAAGTTGCAGAAGTTGAATTAACCGTTAACTCAACTTGATCTGATGATGTTCCACAAGAAGCAGCAGTGCACGCACCACCATTACCAACTGTCCAAACATAGCCATCGCAAGATGCATTATAAGTTATTTTGGTGTACAAAGCCTGAGCTAACCTTCTGGTTATATAAGGATCGGTACAAGTGTAACCTGTGGTATTATAAGTACCTGAAGCGGTTACTTTAACAAATCTCTTGGAAGTAGTATCTAAACTACCGTAAAAAGTTTTCCAATTATCCCATTGTGAACTACCCGGACAATATGTCGAGCCTGAGGAAAAACTTTCACTATAGATAACAGTCTGACCATTAAGGTTTGTCAGCCATGTTCCTAGAATGCATAAAACGAGTACAATTTTTTTCATAAATATGATATTATTTTTGGTCAAATCTATTTAAATATTTTGAATTTTGAAAAGGAATTGAGTAAAATTACTTACAAAGTTTAAACAATTACAAAAAAATGACATAATTATTCCCATTTTAGCACATATTAAATACATTAATTCTATTTTTGAACCAATGGATTACAAAACAACCAAAGACTCTGATTTAGCCTACTTTAAATCGTTTTTAACTGAATCTAATATCCTTACAGATAAGACCACTTTAGAAGGCTATGGAAAGGACCATACGGAAGACCTCTTTTTTGAACCAAGTTTAGTATTAATTCCTCAATTAACGCAGGATGTATCGAAAATTATGGCCTACTGCCATTTACATTGCATTCCAGTTACGCCGCGTGGCGCTGGCACTGGCTTAAGCGGTGGTTGTCTGCCTGTAAAAAAAGGGATTGTTTTGAGTTTAGAAAAATTTAATAAAATATTAAAAATCGACCCTTCAAATTACCAAGCCATTGTTGAACCAGGGGTTATTAACGAACATTTTCAAAACGAGGTGCAATTGCAAAACATGTTTTACCCACCAGACCCAGCTAGCAAAGGTAGCTGTACACTAGGTGGCAATGTCGCTCATAGCAGTGGGGGCCCGCGATGCGTTAAATACGGAACAACCCGCGATTATATTTTGAATTTAGAAGTGGTTTTACCTACAGGTGAAATTATACAAACTGGCGCCAACGTGTTAAAAAATTCTACCGGCTATAACCTCACCCAACTCATGGTTGGCAGCGAAGGAACCCTTGGAATTATTACAAAAATAACCATCAAACTTTTGCCTTTCCCTGCTTATAATACACTGCTTTTGGCAGCATTTGATTCGGCCCTCGACGCTTGCAAATGTGTGCCAGCAATACTCAATGCAGGCATTATTCCATCTGCTTTGGAATTTATGGATAAAAGAGGTGTCGAACTTTCCACTAAGGCCCATCAGATTACTTTTGACACAGAACAAGGAAATGCCTACTTATTAATTGAAGTAGATGCATTCACAAATGAAAATTTGATGCCTCAATGTGAAAAAATATATGAAGTCTTGGAAAAACACAATGTTAAGAATATTTTATTGGCAGAAGATACTGCTACTAAAGAAAAATTTTGGAAAATTCGAAGATCAATCGGCGAAGTAGTTAAAAAATTAAGCATTTATAAAGAAGAAGATACCGTTGTTACCCGCGCCAACTTACCCGAACTCTACGATTATATTAGTTATTTGAGTAATACCTATGGATTTGATTGTATCTGCTATGGCCATGCGGGCGACGGCAATTTGCATGTCAATATTTTAAAATTAAAAATGTCTGATGATCAATGGAATATCGAATTACCAAAAGCCATCCGCCTCTTGTTTGAAAAATGCAAGGAGCTAGGCGGCACTATTAGTGGTGAACATGGCATTGGCTTAGTTCAAAAACCCTATCTAGATGTCGTATTTCAACCCATTCACTTTCAATTAATGCAGGGAATCAAGCGAACATTCGACCCGCACGGAATTCTCAATCCCGATAAAATTTTCAATATGTAACTCACATGTAATTGCATATTGAAAATTCTTATACTTTGTTAATAAAAGCTCCAATTATGTGTATAGTGGGATAGTCAGAATATTTACTTTCGCAACTATTAAAAAAACAATCATTTTATGAAATTTATAGTTGCTGCTCCCGATTTACTAGAACATCTCTTAAAGGTTAATGGTGCTATTGTATCTAAGCCTGTTTTGCCTATTTTAGATAATTTTTTATTTGATATCAAGTCTGGAACATTAACCATTTCAACAACAGATTTAGAAACATCAATGTCTACAACGCTTAAAGTTGAAGCCAATGAGGACATCCTTGTGGCCATGCCTTCTAGATTATTGATGGAAACTGTTAAGGGTCTTGGTGAGCAACCCGTTACTTTTACAATTAACGACGATACGCAGGCAATTGAACTTAGTACTGTTAATGGTCGCTACAAGCTCTCAGGTCAAAGCGGCATGGATTTCCCTAAGGTTCCTCAGGTTGAATCTGAAAAATCGTTTACTATGCCTTCTAATGTTTTATTAAGATGCATTACCAAAACTATTTTCTCTACCGGTAACGACGAACTTAGAATTAACCTAACAGGTGTCTACGTAGAATTGAGCGAGGAAAGTTTGAACTTTGTCGCTACAGACGCCAACAGATTGGTAAGAATAACTAGAACAGATGTGAAGCCGGGAATGGAACATTCATTCATTCTTCCTAAAAAAGCCCTTAATTTATTGAAGTCTTCTTTAAGTAATGACGTAACGCCAGTTCAAATTGATTTTAACAAATCAAATGTTTTCTTCACAACCAATAATCTTAAATTATCTTGTCGCTTAATTGATGAGAGATACCCTGATTACAGAGCTGTTATACCTGCCGAAAACAATAATATCATTTCTATTAATAGAATTGAATTCCTTGAAACCGTTAGACGAGTTTCTAACTTCTCAAACAAAACAACACACCAAATTCGTGTTAAAATAACTGGCAATGAATTAACAACAAGCGCCGAAGATATTGACTTATCAAACGAAGCGAATGAAAAAAGAACATGCGAATACGATGGTGAAGACATGGAAATTGGCTTTAATGCACGTTTCTTAATCGAAATGTTAGCCAATGTAGATCACGATACAGTGAATCTAAAACTATCTACTCCTAACAAAGCTGGTTTATTGGTGCCATTAGAAAATGAATCAGATGAAGATGTTCTTATGCTCATCATGCCAATGATGTTAAACAATTATTAACCAACCTTTCAATTGCGTTTATAAAAGACCCTCCATGAGGGTCTTTTTTTTGCCCTTAATATTTTACAAACCCTTATCAGATACCTTATATTCACATTTTAAAAATTATGGCAGGGTTTAAAGTAATTTTTTCAGTACCTTTTCTAACACCAAAGCACAACAAAACAAAAATATCTAAACCCAATATTATCAATAGATACGAACCAACAATCAGGTAGTGATTTCCGCTTTTGTATCATCAGGGATAAATCAAAATTACGGAGTAATGGACAAAAATGGTGTTAATTTTTAGATGTTTCTTTCAAGTGGACAA
>JAQSCZ010000021.1 GCA_029945665.1 bacterium
CGCTAGTAAGCCGTGGTACCAGCCATATGTGCAACCTTCGTAACAGTCATATAATATTAATAACATTCTTAATGGTTATTCAGGAGTTTGGAATTTCTATTGGACCCTTACTTGCTGGAGCAGGCATTATTGGTTTAGCAGTTGGCTTTGGTGGGCAATATCTGATAAGGGATATTATTTCTGGTTTTTTTATTATTCTCGAAAACCAATATAGAATAGGCGATATTATTAGTATCGACAATACCAGTGGTCAAGTAGAAGATATTAGTTTGCGAATGACAACTTTAAGAGACCTTGATGGAACGGTTCATCATATTCCTCATGGGGAAATAAAAAAAGTATCTAACCTTACAAAGTATTTTTCGCGGGTCAACTTGAACATTGGAATCGGTTATAAATCCAATTTGGACCATGTTATAACGGTTATAAACAAAATAGGCTGCGACTTATATGAAGACCCTAATTGGAAACCATTTATAATCAAAGCACCATCATTTTTAAGAGTGGGCGATTTTGGTGACTCAGCTATTATAGTTAAAATATTAGGCGAAACGATACCCCTAAAACAATGGGATGTTGCTGGCGAATTAAGAAAACGCATAAAAATCGCTTTTGATGAAGAAGGGATTGAAATTCCATTTCCTCAACGCGTTATTCACCAAGGATAGATTCCTTCCAACCGAATATTCCTAATCCAATTAATATTTACATAATGAGCCTCACACCATTCAATTCCGAAATTCTATACGGAAATTTATCCCCTGGAGAACTAATGAACATAAAATTGGTTGCAATGCCCCATTTTTCACTCAATTTAGTTATCAATTCTGGTACAAATTCACCTTCAATTTGAACATACTCGAGTTTTATTTCAGGGTAAGCTCTATCTAAGGCATCAAAATCAGACATAAATTCTTTTGTAACCTGTCTTTCTTTATTAACAACTGTAACAATTTTCATTTTCGATGTAATTTCATTCTCAAACACATATAAAATGGCCTTATTAAGGGCAGAAATATCATCAGCCTTTGAAAAATAAACAAATTCTTGCTTGGTAAGTTTAATCAATTTCCTCGACAATAAAACTTCCGCAATTCTTAAATGATTCTTATAGGTAAGAAAAACACTTCTAACCAATAACAATAAATATTTTAAAACCTTATTCCTATTGAGTAGTATGAATATCAGAAGCATTGCTGGAACAAAATATTGGAGAAACACAACAAGAAAATCAGGATGTAATTTTATATTGCCATAAATAGCGGCAATTACAGCCAGCACTGCAATAAACACTATAATTGGCGAAGCGTATTCAGGTCTTGGCAATTTGGCTCTTTTAAATTTCAAAAGGAAATTTCCAAATCCGAAATAAGCCATTACTAGTAAAAATGAGATGGTATATACACCTGCAAGTGGACCTAAACTTCCTTTGGTTATTAATAAAACGGAGGCACAAAGCAAGAAAAATACTATTGCAATTCTGGGAGAACTTCCCTTCTTATTTTCCTTTAATAATACTTGTGGTAAAATTCTATCAAAAGTCATTCGTTTCATAAGTCCTGATACACCAACATACGAAGTTAATACAGCGCCGCTTAATACCAATACGGCATCGATAGAGATGATGGTTGACAAGGTGCTTCCACCAGTTACATGGCCTAAGTAGGACAATAGAGTTTCCGTATGACTGTTTACTGTTAGCATTGGAATGATGCAAATGATGGCCAATGCCATTAAAGGATTAATAATACTCACTATGGCCCACATATTGCGCAAGGTTTTACGGAAGACGCCTGGCGCTTGTTCCTCAACAAAATTGGCTGAACTTTCAAACCCCGAAATACCTAGCATGGCTGTACAAAATCCCAGGAACAATGCGATGGGTATACCATACTTTACGGGTGTATTAAAATTTGAATAGGCGATATCTAATCCAGAGCCCATAATAAACCAAACAGCACTTGCAATCAATAGAACCATTGAAGTAAGGTGAAAAATAAATATTGCGATCGCAACTTTCGAAGATTCTTTAATACCCCCAATCATTAAAAACATAAAAAAAGCTAATACTATAATTGTTGAAAGAAATACAGGAATTCCTTCAACTAAATTATGAAGATAATGCATGGCCTCGCTTGCCGAAATTACGGCTGTTGCCATATAAGATAAAATAGTTAAACAGGCGGCAACAGAGGCATTGCTCTTAGAGGTAGTATTCAGCAATATATTATAGGCGCCTCCGTTCAGGGGCAATGCGCCAACTGCTTCGCCATAAACAAATCTAAATAAGTATAAAACAACCGCAACAATGAGTAGTGAAATCCAAGCATACTGACCTGCATACATTATAGAAAGTGCAGAGACATACAGACATGATGAAGTTATATCATTCCCGCAAATGGCTGTGGCAGATAGTTCATTTAATTTTTTATTTTTTTCCATTGTTTGTATCATCTTACAAAATTTTCCAATAAAAATGTTTCAAAAATTAAGTCCTACTCTGGGACATTAATTGAATAATTTTGTTCTGCAATGATACTAGTTCTTACAGCAACAATTCTTAAATAAAATTAAACTTTAGGAAAATTTCCCATCAAACTTATCAATGAATTTGTAGAAGAGTTGTTAGTCTTTTCATTCAAAATTTGTATTTTACGTTTTTTGTCATGCTCGACAAAGATTAAAATTTTATTTATTTATGAGAATTATCAATATTTCCTACAGATTACCAGTTTCATTTAAAACAAAAAACGGCAATATCGAATTAAAATCATCTTCTGGAGGCCTAGTAAGTGCGATACTTTCACTAAAACAGAATGAAAATGAATTGCATTGGTTTGGAGTCGCAGATTTTACATTGACAGAATATCAGCAAGGCAAAAACTTATATAAAGGGGAATTTATTTTACATCCCATTTTTCTAAGTAAAGATATCAATTTCGGATTTTATAGCGGATTTTCAAATGCTGTTATTTGGCCTCTTTTTCATTACTTTCCTTCCTTTGTCGAATTCAATGCCAATTATTTTGAATTTTATTTGGAGGCAAACCGCATCATAGCAAAAAATGTTTGCGAAATACTCCAAAAAGATGACACCATTTGGATACATGATTATCAACTTTTACCCTTGGCAGAAATGATAAGAGAATTGAGGCCTGATGTGAAGATTGGACTCTTTCTTCATATCCCATTTCCATCCTATGAGCTTATCAGATTATTGCCGAAATACTGCAGAGATACCTTGGTAAAGTCTATGTTTGGGGCAGATTTAATAGGATTTCACACCTATGAGTATGCACAACACTTTTTGCATACAGCACAAATGATACTTGGAATACAGCATAAACAATTTAACTTATTGTATCAAAACAGAACAATTAAGGTAGATGTGTTTCCTATTAGCATTAGTTATGAAAAATTTAATACCGCATTCTTTGATAAGTTAATTGAGGAAGAACGCGTTAAACTAAAAAAAATATATGAAGGAAAAAAAATCATATTTTCAGTGGATCGGCTCGATTATACTAAAGGAATCATGTGTCGCCTTCAAGGATTCTCAGAATTCTTGCATCTATTTCCTGAATGGAAAGAAAAAATTGTATTTCTGCTTGTGGCCGTTCCCTCTCGATCGGACCTAAAGAGATACAAAGAAAGAAAACAAATGATTGAACTACTCATAAGTGAAATAAATGGGAAATATGGCAACTTAAAATGGACCCCCATTGTTTACCAGTATGGTTCAGTTGAATTCCGCCAACTACTCGGACTGTATACCAGTTGCGACATAGCCCTGATTTCCCCTTTACGAGATGGCATGAACTTGGTTGCAAAAGAATTTGTTGCCTCAAGGCAAGATGAGGATGGTGTTTTATTATTGAGTGATATGACCGGTGCTGCAAAGGAATTAACTGATGCTTTACTATTTAACCCTTTGGATAAAAATGAAATCGCTTTAAAAATTAAAACTGCCATCGATATGCCGGATGAAGAACGTAAAACTAGGATGATAAATTTGCGGACTCAGGTTAAAACATATCATGTTGAAAAATGGAGCCAAGATTTTATGGAAAAACTAAATGCAGTATGCAGTCTTAAATCGTTCCCACAAACACTTGAATATGAAAATAAAAGAGAGATTCTAATACAATACCAAAATGCAGCAAAGCGTTTAATTCTACTAGATTATGACGGAACTTTAACAGCCTTTAAGTCATCACCCGAACTAGCAATTCCTAGCGATGGCCTCATAGAACTATTAAATAACTTATGTAAGAATCCTAAAAATGAAATCGTTTTGGTTAGTGGTAGAGATCATGAAACCTTAGAAAGATGGTTTGGTAAACTGCCTTTGACATTGATTGCAGAACACGGCATTTTTATTAAAAAACGGGAATGGAAATCAACAATTACCGATGCCATGGATTGGAAGGCAGGGGTATTGAATATTATGAAACAATTTGCTGTGAATACAAGTGGAGCATTCCTAGAAGAAAAAACTTATTCGGTTTGTTGGCATTATAGAAATGTAGAAAACTTAAAAGGATTTGCACAATCTCGCGAATTAGTTAACCTTTTAACGGTTTATTTAAATGGGGTTAATGCCACAATCATTGATGGCAATAAGGTGATTGAAGTAAAGCCTTCGCAAATAAATAAAGGAACTTCAATTCAACGCAATTTTGATATGAATGTGTACGATTTTTGCTTGGCAATTGGGGATGACCGGACAGATGAAGATCTATTTGAGGTTGTATCTCAATACAATGGTATAAGTATAAAAGTGGGCAAAGAGACTAGTAAAGCAAAGTATCGACTGGAAACCATTCAACTGGTGCATTCTTTGCTCGAACTATTAAAATAAATAAAACAGATGACAAAAAAAATTCATAAATATCAAATGGGAATTGTCGGCAATTGCTCATTTATGGCGTATATAGACATAAAAGCTAGTGTTAAATGGATGTGTATGCCAAGATTTGATAGTAGCTTCTTATTCGGTTCACTTATCGACCAAGAACAAGGTGGTGAATTTAGTATTACTCCTAACGAAGAAAAGTATAGTTCTAAGCAATATTATCTCGAAAATACAAATATACTTTGCACGGAATTTGAGTCGCCCGATGGACGTTTTAGGGTTACTGATTTTGCGCCTCGGTTCCATCAACAGGACCGCTATTTTAAGCCATTAATGTTGTTAAGAAAAATTGAACCACTTGAAGGTCGTCCAATGGTAAATGTAAAATGTAGGCCAGTTGGTGATTATGGAAAAACAACACCCGAATTGCTTATTGGAAGTAATCACATTCGATTTATGAATATTGGCTCACATATACGCTTAACCACAAATATATCGCTAAATAATATCATAGATGAAAAAGCATTTGTATTATCAGAAGTTAAATACCTGATCTTCTCTAGTGAATTGCCATTAGAAGCAGAATTATCTGACACATTTGAGGCTTTTCTAAAAAAAACTACCAATTATTGGCGCGACTGGGTCAAAACAACTTCTATTCCTTCAATATTCCAAAAAGAGATTATAAGGTCTGCTCTTGTACTAAAAATGCACCAATATGAAGATACAGGCGGCATAATTGCTTCTGGTAGCATGAGCCTTCCAGAATTCAATGGTTCGGGTAGGAATTGGGACTATCGATATTGTTGGATGCGAGATACTTATTACACCTTGAATGCGCTTAACAGCATTGGCCACTTTGAAGAATCACAAAAATATTTCCAGTATATCGAAAATATAATTGCCACAGAAAAAAATCACATCCAACCACTATATTCCATAACAGGCGAGAAAAATATTGTTGAAAAAATTCTTGACCTAAAAGGGTATTTAGACAACAATGCGCCTGTAAGACTTGGAAACGATGCATATACGCATGTTCAAAATGATGTTTACGGTCAAGTGCTAGTGAGTCTGCTTCCGCTATATATTGACAAGCGACTTGCAGTTAATGCGTTGAATAAGCCACTCCAAATCATCCATTTTCTTTTAGATAAAATTGGTGAGACGATGAACACTCCTGATGCAGGACTATGGGAGTTTAGAAACAGTTTACAATTGCATTGTTACACATTCTTGTTTCATTGGGCGGGCAGCAGCGCAGCGCTTAAAATAGGTAAAGAGTTAGATGATGCTTATTTGATTGAAAAAGCAGAAAACTTGAAAGTATTGGCAACAGAACAAATTGAAAAATGCTACAATTTTGAGAAAAAAGCATACACACAAGCAATTGGCAGCAATTTTATGGATGCTAGCTGTTTAAAATTAGTCTCTATGGGTTACCTCGACCCAGATTCAGACAAAGCTAAAAACCATGTAAAGGCCATAGAAAATGAACTTAAAACAGAAAATGGGCTAATTTACAGATATAAGCATGCAGATGATTTCGGAAAACCGGAATCTACATTTTTGGTTTGCGCATTTTGGTACGCCGAAGCTTTAGCATGTATTGGCCGTATTGATGAAGCGCATTCGGTACTAGAAAATTTAATCAAAACAGGCAACCATCTGGGATTATATAGTGAGGATGTAGCAATAGATGGAAGCCAATGGGGCAATTTTCCGCAAACATACAGTCATGTTGGACTCATGAACGCTGCATTTCGAATTGCAAGAAAATTAGACAAACCACACTTTTTATAAAAAGAGTTATTATTAAGTTGATTACAATTAATCGACTTTTTATAGTCTGAGGCCATCTATATAAACAACCTCTCCATTATTCTGAAATTTAAAAACCTAATTGCAAAATTAGTTATTCTACCACGTTCACATTGGCGGCCTCAAAAACCCTGGTTTTTGAATTGAAGCAATTGCCCTTTTCCATAATATGAACAATCATATTCTCAACAGAAATAGGCGCACCTTCTTCGATATCTGCAATATTGTTGTGTCTGATATTGCGACCATCTATAATTACCACAGCGCCGCTTCCAATAGCCTCCATTTCGCATCCATTCCGCACAATAACACCAGTATCTTCACCTAATCCAATACCTATGGCCGATGGATTGGCTGCCACTGCCTGAGCTAAACGCGAAAATCTACCGCGCTTATTAAAATGTGAATCGATAATAACATCTTTTATAAATGCCAAACCAGTTGTGATCTTTACCTCACCCTTTAAATGGGCATTGCTCGCATTACCTTGATAAATCATAGTGTTACTCATGGCCATTGCACCAGCACTTGTACCTGCTATAATAAATTTTTCATTTTCGTAACGGTAATGTAATAAGTCAAGGAAATCTGTACCTCCAAAAATTGCAGTAAGGCGCAATTGATTACCCCCACTAAACATAATGGCATCGCAAGCTTTCAAACGCTCAAGATAATCCACTTGCATGGCATCTTCGCGGTTGCGTATTTTCATATGCCCTACATTCTTACACCCCAATTTACTAAAGGCATCTAAGTAATTTTCACCCACTTCATCAGGAATCTGAGAAGCAGTCGTTACAATTTCTATCCTCGCCTCCAAATTGTCAATTTCATTAACAATGTTCTTAAGAATACCAATTTCAAAAAAATTAAGGTTATTTCTCGCTATGATACCTAGCTCTAAATCTGTTCCTTTATCCTCTGCCCCCCCAACTGAAATAAGTGTGCCTTTTGGCATATTTGTTTGCATTTATTTGATTAAGAAATTGCAAATTTAATGTAAATATTTGAGTTCATTGTTTACTTTATTGACAAAAGATGTGACAAGCTGTCCTTTCTTAAGGACTTCCTACCCTTGTTTTTCTGTCAATTTCGGCCAAAACCCTATTGGCATAAAAAATGATAAATACATATTATAAAATTTTAAATAATTATAACAATAATATGAACGTAAAACCATTAGCAGACAGAGTATTGGTAGAGCCAGCAGTTGCTGAGCTTAAAACCGCAGGAGGTATCATTATTCCGGATACAGCCAAAGAAAAACCACAAAGAGGCACTGTGATAGCAGTTGGTACAGGTAAAAAAGACGAGCCCATGACTTGTAAAGCAGGAGACACCGTTTTATATGGTAAATATGCTGGAACAGAAATTCAAGTTGACGGTAAAGATTATTTAATCATGAGAGAGAGCGATATTTTCGCTATTATCTAAATAAAGGATACTTCGATCCCCCTCAATATTTTAGAGTATTAGTGGATTAGAAATATCAAATAACACACTTCACTTCGATACCTCAGTGTAAACTGAAGCTCAGTGTGACAAAAAAATAAACAAATTTATAAATCAAAAAATAATAAAATAACATAGATGGCAAAATCAATTCATTTTAATATAGAAGCCCGCGAAGGTTTAAAACGTGGCGTAGATGCATTAGCAAATGCAGTGAAAGTAACCCTTGGACCAAAGGGTAGAAACGTAGTAATCGGTAGAAAATTCGGTTCTCCAATTGTTACTAAAGATGGTGTTTCAGTTGCGAAAGAAATCGAACTTGAAAACGAAATCGAAAACATGGGTGCACAAATGGTTAAAGAAGTAGCTAGCAAAACCGCTGATTTAGCTGGTGATGGTACTACAACTGCTACTGTTTTAGCGCAAAGCATTGTTACTACTGGTTTAAAAAACGTAGCTGCGGGCGCTAATCCAATGGATTTAAAACGTGGAATCGAAAAAGCTGTAATTACTGCTGTTGCTTCCTTGAAAAAATTATCAAAAGAAATTGGTGACGATATCAATAAAATTGAACAAGTAGCTACCATTTCTGCAAACAATGATAGCACCATTGGCAAATTAATTGCCGAAGCCATGAAAAAAGTAGGCAAAGATGGTGTTATAACTGTTGAAGAAGCCAAAGGTACAGATACAACCGTTGAAGTAGTAGAAGGTATGCAATTTGATAGAGGTTACCAATCACCATATTTCGTTACCAATACTGAAAAAATGGAAGCTGAATTAGAAAGTGCCTACATTTTAATTTACGATAAAAAAGTAAGCAACATGAAAGACCTATTGCCTTTACTTGAAAAAGTTGTTCAAACCGGCAAACCTTTAGTCATTATTAGCGAAGAGGTAGAAGGTGAAGCATTGGCTACTTTAGTAGTTAACAAAATTCGTGGTTCTTTAAAAATTGCTGCTGTTAAAGCTCCCGGTTTTGGCGATAGAAGAAAAGAAATGTTGCAAGACATCGCAATTCTTACAGGCGGTACTGTAATTAGCGAAGAGCAGGGTAGAAAATTAGATGATGTTACCATGGAAGACCTTGGTAGAGCTGACAATATTACCATAGACAAAGACAATACGACCATTGTTGGTGGTGCAGGTAACAAAGAATCTATTACAGGAAGAATCAATCAGATTAAAGCACAAATAGAAAACACAACCAGCGATTACGACCGTGAGAAATTACAAGAGCGTTTGGCCAAACTGGCAGGTGGTGTTGCGGTATTGTATATTGGTGCTGCAAGTGAAGTTGAAATGAAAGAGAAAAAAGACAGAGTTGATGATGCTTTACATGCAACCAGAGCTGCTGTTGAAGAAGGTATAGTTCCTGGTGGCGGCATTGCATACATCAGAGCCATCACTGCATTAGATAGCCTAAAAGGTGAAAATGAAGATGAGAACACCGGTATACAAATTATTAAAAGAGCTTTAGAAGAGCCATTGAGACAAATTATTGCCAATGCAGGTGGAGAAGGTTCTATCATTGTGCAAAAAGTTAAAGAAGGTAAAGATGACTTCGGTTATAATGCCCGCACTGAGCAATACGAAAACCTAATCAAATCTGGTGTTATCGATCCTACTAAAGTTAGCCGTGTAGCCTTAGAAAATGCTGCTTCAGTTTCAAGTATGATTTTAACTACAGAGTGTGCTTTGGTTGATATCAAAGAAAAAGAAGCTGGTCATAGCCACGCACCTGATATGGGTGGAATGGGTTACTAGTTTTAATACAAATAAATTCAAAAAAGTCCCGCAAGTCATTGTGGGACTTTTTTTATTTCCTCACCTATCACTTTAAAAATGCGTCTTTCAAAACTATTTTATTTAAATTATTAGCCACTTAACCAGATCTATTCTAGCGCATATGTTAAGTTGATGGTACAATCTTGCTAACGCTGCATTTCAATATAAGTATGCTATAGCGACATATACCGGTAAAATTTGGAGACTGTTGTATGTTTATAATTGGTATTAAAAACCCATTTACTTTGTCAGGTTAAAGCAATAATTTTTTCTTACTCTTGTAGTAATTTATTATGTTATCACTTTTCTTGTCAAGTTTTATATCACTTATTTTATTTACTATTTATGGTACTTTTATTTCAAAAGTGGCATTTTTTAGAAGCAATATTTTTATAAATGTATTGATAGGTATTGTTGCAATAAATACATTAACAAGCTTTCTGTCTTTATTTTTCCCAATAAACAACTACGTTCTATTTGCATTTATTTTATCAAGTATAATTTTATTCTTTTTTATTAAAAAGGAGCTTAAAAGTATTTACCAATTAATAAAAAGTAAAAAATCAATTATCATCTACTCGCTTCCTTTTATTTTGGTCACTTTTATTATCTCCATTAATTCTCCGCAAAATTATGATACAGGTTTATACCACATACAAACTATCAAATGGATTGAAGAATATGCCGTTGTACCGGGCCTTGCCAATCTCCATGGCCGATTTGGTTTTAATCCTAATATTTTTACATTATTCGCCCTTACATCACTTTTTGATATATTTGGACAACTGATATTTTCAATCAACTTTACACTTTTAATATTATTTATACTTTATTTTATCAATCAACTTTATTTTCACTTCAAGCAGTCAGGAATCAACCATCTATTTATTTTAAATTTGATAGTATTCCTAACAATATTAAGCTTACAATATTATGTTTCATCACCATCACCAGATTTTATATCGATAGTTTTTCCATTATTTATATTTACAAATCTTATAAATCAAGGAGTTAAAAATGACACTATAAGTGACATTCCTACGCTTATTCTATGCCTCTACTCAATCACTGTAAAATTGGCTACCTTACCTGTTTTAATTCTTGTGATATTTATTTTGGTAAAACATAGGAAAGAAACTAAAACGATAAAATTTATTCTAGCGCTATTCTGTTTAATTATCTTTCCATGGCTATTTAGAAATATCATTTTAAGTGGTTGGCTTATTTATCCATTTTATTCAATTGATTTATTTAACTTTGATTGGAAAGTCCCACTTTCAAAGATAATTCATGAAAATGAATCAATTATTGGCTGGGCGAGAAATCCAGGCAAGAAATATATAGAAGCATCCCATATGAATCTATTTTATTGGTTTCCTGAATGGTGGTATCAATTGAAGACAATTTATAAGTTACTATTTTTATCTTCAATAGCTTTTACACTACTCTCTATTATTGGTCAATATATGAAAAAAATAAAATTGGATTTTAATTCATTCGCCATAATCATAACATCCTTTTTTGGTATTTTATTTTGGCTAATGTTAGCGCCTGATTTGCGCTTTGGAAAGGCTTTTCTAATATTCGCTACTTTATCGCCACTATTATTTTTAAAGTTTAATTTCAAACCATACGCGGCTAAATTTTTTAATCCATTCTTAACTCTAATTTCCATTGCATTCCTATTCTTTGTGTTTTGTGCCAACAGAAATACAGACCTAAATTTTTTAAGAACTGTCAGCAAAAATCCAAGTCAATTAATTTTACCTAAAATTATTGAAAGCCCTGTAACCCTAAATTTTAAAACTATCAATATCAGTGGTATAAATTGCTATATGCCATTGGAAGGCGATAGGTGCTATAACTATTGCATACCTTGTACTCCATACTTTGACACTGCACTTATTTTAAGAGGAACAAACTTGAAATCTGGATTTAAACATAAGAGCAATGGCCAAAAAGATTATTCCCATTTAAAACAACTTCTCAAACCCTTCTGGTTTTAAACTCGCATGTGGCCAATGTACCATGTCTTTTTCATTGGTTCTAATACAAGCTATGCCTTGTTTGTAAAAAGCAAAAAAGAGGAGCCAATCTTCCTTACCCCATTCGGTTATACTTTCATCGTAGCCACCTGCTTTTATAAAATTAGTTTTAGTGCTTGCAAACAAGCCAGTGCCCTCCGTAAAAAAACGTCCAGTGCTTTTATCATTACTCAACCACCAGACTTGCGGAAACCAACATGTGCGTTTGGTGACATAACGGTTTATTTTTTGTACAATGTCTTTGGGCAAACTGATGTCCGCGTCGCAAGCCATAATTAATTCTGTTGATGCTTGCAAGATGGCGGCATTAAAGGTTTTGCTTCTTGTAAATTGCTGCTCCTGAATTTGATAAATAAGGGCACCTTTCCAAACTTGCTTAATGGCTGCTTCTAAATTCTCAATATCATTACTGCCAGCATCGTATACCGATAAATGAATGAGGTTGCCATTCTCGCAAGCATTTAAGGAAGGTAATACATGGTTTAATAAATGCTCGCTGCGGTTTTTTATGCCTATACAAATGCTAATGGGTTGCAGTTCGCCCGACTTAAATTGACACGTTAAATAACCTCTAAAATCCGTCAACAAAGTTGACCATCCTACCCATTGTCTTTGCGGTGATTTGAATGTCCACCACAACCATTGTTTAATCGCTATTGGAAGCCACCGTTTCATTCAATAATAGCAAATGAACCGCAATGATCACTGTGTATCTCTTTGCTATAAATGCCAGAAGATTTAAGACCATCTTTCAAACTTTCCGAGACCGATATGTAATCGATGCGCCAGCCTTTGTTATTGGCGCGGGCATTGGCTCTGAAACTCCACCAAGTGTAATGGTGTGGTTCAGGATTCAAATGACGGAAGGTATCTACCATACCACTTTCGAACCAACGGTCCATCCAGGCACGCTCCTCGGGTAAGAACCCGCTACTGTCTTTATTGCTTTTTGGGTCGTGTATATCAATTGGTTTGTGACAGATATTATAATCGCCACACACAATTAATTTTTGACTCTTACCACCTTTGGACATTTCTTTAGAATATGATTGGATATAGTCCATAAAATGATCCAAGAATTGGTATTTAATATCCTGACGAATATCGCCAGTAGTGCCCGAAGGGAAATAACAACTTAATACACTGGTATCGCCAAAATCTGCTTGAATAACGCGGCCTTCAAAGTCGAACAATTCATGACCACATCCTTTGGTAACTAAATCGGGCTTTTGTTTCGAGAGAATGGCCACCCCACTGTATCCTTTTTTTTGGGCAGAATACCAATAGCAGTGATAACCTAAATCCATAAAAGCTTTTTCATCTATGTCTTCATAATTGGCTTTTATTTCTTGCAAACAAATCACATCAGGATTTTCTTTTTTAACAAAATCTATAAAGCCTTTACTCATCGCAGAGCGTATACCGTTTACATTATACGTAATAACTTTCATTCTAAATAATATTTATAAATTTACAAATATGATGAATTAATCTGCAGTTTGCATTTTCTTTTTCAAATCATCAATCTGATCTCTTAATCGTGCTGCTTCTAAAAACTCCATTTCCTTGGCGGCTCTGTGCATGGCCTTTTCAGTTTCCTTAATGGCTTTTTCCAAATCCTTTTTGGTCATATAGGCAAATACAGGATCGGCGGCTAAATTCATGCTTTCAGGTTCAGAATAAAAACGCGGCTCGTCAATAAAACGGGCATCAGCCACACTGGTTTGTTTCATAATCTCGTCTTTTGATTTACTTACTGTAGTAGGTGTAATGCCATGCTCGGTATTATAAGCAATTTGTTTCTCTCTCCTTCTATCGGTTTCCTCTATGGTTTTACGCATGCTTTCTGTCATCTTATCGGCGTACATAATCACCTTTCCTCTTTCGTTACGGGCCGCTCTTCCAATGGTTTGCACCATACTCGTAACACTTCGCAAAAAACCTTCTTTATCGGCGTCTAAAATACATACCAAACTAACTTCAGGTAAATCCAATCCTTCTCTTAATAAGTTAATACCAATTAATACATCAATGTTCCCCAATCGCAAATCACGCAGAATTTCTACCCTGTCTAAAGTTTTAACTTCACTGTGAATATACTGGCAGCGAATGCCCAATCTGGACATGTATTTCGCTAATTCTTCACTCATGCGTTTAGTTAAGGTTGTTACCAAAACTCGATCCCCCATTTTAACACGTTCTTCAACCTCGTCTAATAAGTCATCGACTTGATTCACACAAGGCCTCACTTCTATCACAGGGTCTAATAGGCCAGTTGGTCTAATTACTTGCTCTACCACAACCCCTTCAGATTGACGTATTTCGTAATCTGCCGGAGTGGCCGTTACATATATAACTTGATCTATAATCGATTCAAATTCTTCGAATTTAAGCGGGCGATTATCCATGGCTGCTGGCAATCTGAATCCATAATCCACTAGGTTTATTTTCCTCGCTCGGTCACCACCATACATTGCTCTTACCTGCGGCATACTTACATGACTCTCATCGACTACAGTTAAGAAATCTTTAGGGAAATAATCCAATAAGCAAAAAGGTCGATCACCTGGATTGCGCCTGTCCATATAGCGGCTATAATTTTCAATACCACTACAATAACCCAATTCCCTCATCATTTCTAAATCAAAATTAACGCGTTCTTCAAGTCGCTTGGCCTCTAATGGTTTTCCATGGTCGGTGAAGAATTTAATTTGCTCTACTAAATCATCTTGAATCTCATGTATGGCACTGTTTAACCGTTCTCTTGGAGAAACATAAATATTGGCCGGATAAATAGCAATATCATCCAAGGACTCTATTAAATGACCTGTTGCGGGTTCGAAAGATTGAATTTCATCAATCTCATTTCCAAAAAAAGAAATACGGTATCCAAAATCGTTATAGGCCAAATACACATCAACTACATCACCTTTCACACGAAAATTACCGCGTTTAAAGTCAGCTGTGGTTCGGCTATACAAGCTATTAACCAAGGCATGTAAAAGGGCATTTCGGGCAATTTTTTGTCCTTTACTAACTCTTATAATGCTATCTTCATAATCACCAGGGTTACCAGCACCATAGATACAACTTACCGAAGCGACAACAATAACATCTCTTCTACCACTTAATAAACTTGTAATGGTTTTAAGACGCATTTTTTCAATCTCTTCATTGATATTTAAATCCTTTTCAATGTAGGTATTGGTCGTAGGTAAAAAAGCCTCGGGCTGATAATAATCGTAATAACTAACAAAATATTCGACTGCATTGTTGGGAAAAAACTGGCAGAATTCGCTGTATAATTGGGCCACTAAAGTTTTGTTGTGACTTAATACTAAAGTTGGTTTCTGTACTTGCTCTATAACATTGGCAATGGTAAAGGTTTTACCACTCCCTGTTACCCCTAAAAGTGTTTGTGCATGAGTTCCTTCGTTAAGACCCTGCACCAGTTGTTTTATCGCGGTTGGTTGATCGCCTTTTGGTTCAAAAGACGATGTTAATTCAAATTTTGGCACGGAAAGGCGAAGGTACAAAAAATAGCGAAATATAGCTACGAAAGTCTGTCAGAAAAATACTTTTATTCGGTTGCGTTACTATTGTTTCACAATTTTATAAACCGAGCCATTCAGCTCATAAGGACCGGTAGATTTTTGGCACAAAATATAAATTTCACCTGCCTCATCTTCTGCAAAACTATTCACATTTTGCTTAAATACTTGGCCAGTTTCGTCCATTATTTCTATACCCTTCATTACCCAAGCTTTGTCTTGCTGCTGAAGGTTATAAAGTTGCCCGGTCCAATCGGCAAATACATATTTTCCTTTCAATTCATCGATGGCTGTGCCATTATATACATAGCCACCTGTAACACATATCCCTTCCTTGTGGCTATACTCTGCAATGGGCAACACCAAATCTTTGGTATTACAATCTTTAGCAGGATTAAAACAATGTGTAGCCTCCATAATTCGCCAACCATAATTTTTACCCTTTTCAATAATATCAATTTCTTCCCATTCATTTTGACCAACATCTGCACAAAATAATCGGCCAGTTTTTCTATCAAAAGAAAAGCGCCAAGGATTGCGCAAGCCATAGGCCCATATCTCTGGCAAAGCATTCGCATTATTTACAAATGGATTATCTTTAGGTACATTATAAGCCGAATCTGAATTCACATCTATTCTCAATATTTTGCCCAATAATGTTTTTAAATTCTGTCCATTGCCAATGCCTCCATGCTCGTCGTTTGCCCCTCCACCATCACCCGAGGCTATGTATAAATAACCATCAGGACCAAAGGCCAATTGCCCGCCATTGTGGTTCCCTTCCGGCTGCTGTATTTCTAGTAATATACGTTCTGTATTTGGGTTGGCTATATCAGGATTTTCTGAAACAATAAACTCCGCTACGATACTTTGATGGTCCTTGCTTTTATCATTCCCTTGGCCACTAAAATAAACATAAAACTTGCCATTTACTTTATAATTAGGATGAAAAGCCAGACCCAATAATCCCTTTTCAGAATAATTTTTATTAATTTCAGCTAATTTGGTGTTGATATCTAAAAAAGGAACAGCCAATAATTTGCCATCTTTAATGATGCGTATTTTACCAGACTGCTCGCAAATAAAAAGTCGTCCGCTGCTATCCTTTGGCGCATCTGCAGAAACAGGACCAACCAAACCATTGGCAATTAAGGCCAATTGAATTTCGCCTTTTTCCTTAGGTATTTTGGGCGCATTGTTGCAGGCAGAAATTAAAATACAAAGCAGCATAATACCCATTGGCTTTGGTGAATATAGTGTCTTCATATTCGGGTAAAATAAAAGTTTAATTGATTTTTTCTACCACCACAGCGGTGCCATAAGCCAGCACTTCAGTAAGTCCATTCATTACTTCGTTGGCATCGTAACGCATATTGATAATTGCATTAGCGCCTAGTTCTCTGCCATGGGCCATCATCAACTGATACGCTTCCTCACGCGCTCTTTCGCACAACTCTGTATAGATAGTACTTCTCCCTCCAAAAATGGTCATAAAGCCACCGGCCATATTGCCCAAAATACTGCGAGAGCGCACGGTAATGCCGCGTACTAAACCCAATTGTTGTGTGACTTTGTAACCTTCTAACGAAGTGCTGGTAGTAATTAATGTTAAATTGCTCATATTGATTTTTTATACAAATTTAAACTATTTAGGCATACCAAAAACTGCAAAACAAATGAGCTGAAGAATAAAACCAAGAAGCCAAAAAAATAAAATACTTTTGTTTGCTATTTACTAATAATCCAATGAAAGAAATCTTGTTTATTTTTTCAATTGTATTCAATCTATTTGCCATATTGTTTATCTACTTTTTTATTTGCAAAAAGGGTGGAATGCGCTTTATAAAAAAGAAATTGCGCATACAGCAAGTACACGAAGACAATGGCTTTGGACCATACTACGACCAACGCAAAAGTTTGTTTAAATACCTTCCACAGCAATCAGATGATATTTTATTTATTGGTCATAGTTTGATAGATGGCTGCGAATGGGCCGAGCTACTAGAGAATCCGCGAATAAAAAACAGAGGAATAAATGGAGAAATTGTCAAAGGTGTATTGATACGCGTCGAAGAAATTTTAATAACCCCACCTGCCAAAATTTTTTTAATGATTGGTACTAATGATATCGACCATGGTTATGAAGCACCTGAAATACTAAAGAATTATGAAAAAATAATAGTGTTTCTAAATCAAAGATGTCCTGATACAAAAATTTATTTAATCAGCATGTTACCTGTCTTTAAACACCTCAGACACCAAGTGAATACAATACCCGAAGACTTTAATACTGGCTTACTTAAATTGACTAATAAATACAATTGCCATTATGTCGATTTATACAATCAACTGCAGGATGCTAATGGTCACTTAGTAGAAAATTACAGTAACGATGGCTGGCATTTAATGGGCGAAGGATATGTAAAAGTTAAAGGCATTCTATGGCCCTTGGTAAATGATTAATGCATGCAGCCTTGAAAGAGGGAGGCCTTTGCAACAAATGTTGTTTTAAATTTTCCTTTTAATAAATGAGACAATTCATTGGCTTTTTTTTCATCCTCGAAAATACCTGCCACCAATGCCATTGTTTTTGCATTGGCCGACTTATAATACATATCGAGATATTCAAGACTCAAAAAATCTGAGGCACTTCTCCTTGGAAAATAATCTCCACGGTAGATTTCATCCTCATCTGTTTCAGATAATACAATCTCCTTCTTGCGCTGATTGTAATACCTATTCATGGTATCAATAGGCAATTTGAAAGTGGTGTTTATTTCAAACATTTGCTTTCTTAAGGCATAATAATGTTTTCCAGTATCTGCTATTACCACATAAAAAGTGGCCATCTCATCATCTACTTGTTCTATTATCGAACTATCATTTAAAACTAAATTAGAAAAAGAATCGCTCTTTACAGAATCTTTTAAAACCCCTTCATTAGCAAGGGTATTGCTGGCATTTCGATTACAACCTATTAATATTTGAAAACTTAGAATTACAAATAGTCTATTCATTATTATTTTTCAAGAAGTACCTTTTGTATAATTCCATTCACATCAATCGTATAAACCCCTGTATTTAGGTGACTAATATCTATTCGAGTTGAAGCATTGGAAATCTTATGTGTAATAACACAAGTGCCTATTGCATTGTACAATTTTAAAACACCAGTACTTGTTTTGGTTTCAATCACCAATTCATTGCACCATTGGTAAATTAATAATTTGCTGGGTGTTAGGAAACTAATTTTTCTATACCCTGCAAACCATTGTTGAACTTCCACTCGGCGCAAACTGGCATTTGTAAAGCGTTTTTCGTTGCTTACATACAAATGGTTGCCTTTATAACAAGTCGCTTCATATTGACCAAAACTCAAGGCATTGCCCAAATCTATTTTTCGCTTATTGCCACTAAAAAAAGAATGACCAGCATAATCCCATAACATCCACATAAAACAAGCACTGGAGCTGGTATTATATCCGCCTAATATAATTTTATTGCCTTCGGCATTTATACATGCTGAGGTAATTATACCCCCAATGTCCATGCTTTCTCTTGGGTTTAAAACATAAGTGCCCGGCTTGGCGCTTAGCACATAATGCCTTGTTTTATTATCTACCCAATTTTTGCTAAACAGGTGAATGCTATCGCCCAACACGAGCATGGCCTCCATATCAAAATTGGTATTCTGATTGGCAGATACAAAACTGGTTTGATCGGCATAGCTCAGTTTAATCTCGCTTACCATTACCGAATCGCTTTTGCGATTTAATTTTAAATCTGATTTATTGAGAATGTATATTTTTAAATCTTTGCGACTACCATCGTTATTGCCAAATTCACCTATGTAAATATGTGTGGAATCTTGGGTCATTTCTTCCCAGTCAATATTGGTTTTATTCTTAATAAAAGTACGATGAATGATAACACCAGTTAAACTATCAAAAGCATAAATGGCGGGTTCGTTGCCACTGTCATTAAGGGTCCAAAAAGCATTGTTAAAATAAATAAGTCCACTTGATTCCATCAAAGTATCGCTCAATTTCGAACACACTACTTTTGGTGAGTAGGAGGTTGAAGGATATTGACATGAACCATCATTAAGTTTGGCAGATGTATCGTAATTACTTGCTTGGGGATCGGTACAACCTTTCTTTTGGGCATTACAGTTTTGGATAAAATATCCAATTAATAGAATGACTAATATTTGTTTCATTTATCCTGTTATATTTTGTGCATCTGGTGAAACTAAATCATCTGACACTTCATTCCCCATATCACGCCATAAATACCCATTTTCAATATTGGTGTATGGAGGCATATTGTTTAAGTACAAGTGCCCAGTTCCTAATCCTTGGTGCACTTTCGGATTGAAGTTAGCAGTATATTGTGCAATGGCATTTAGCCCAATATTACCCTCTAGTGCTGAAGTAATCCACCATTGTATACCTAATTCTTCGGCTACTTTAATCCATTTTTCACATTGAACAAATCCACCAACCAAATTTGGTTTTAATACAATATACTGTGGCTTTACTTTAGACAACAATTGTCTAAATTCATCTTCTGTATTATATCCTATCAACTCTTCGTCTAAAGCAATAGGAACGGGTGAATGTGCACACAATTCAGTCATAGCCGCTATCTGTCCCTTTTTTATAGGCTGTTCAATGCTATGTAAATTAAACTGCTTTAGTGCATTTAGTTTTTCCATTGCATTCTCTGCCGTAAACGCTCCATTTGCATCAACTCTAAGTATTAACTTATCACCATCCTTCTGTTCTCTTATAAATTCTAAAAGTCCACACTCCGCTTCAAAGTCAAGGGCTCCAATTTTTAATTTTATACACTCAAATCCTTTGCCAATTTTTTCAAGCACCTCCACTTTCATCGCTTCAATATTATCCATCCATACCAAACCATTAATTGGCAAACCTTGACGACCAATGGCGTAAAAATTTTGGTAAATTATTTTTTTGCCTCCGTATTTCAAGTCCAATAAGGCAGTCTCCAAGCCAAACTTAATGCTAGGATATTTATCGAAATTAAAATCTTCTGTGACTCTGTTCTTATTAATTTGATTGACCAATTTTTTAAGCACATTTTCATAGTCTGGTACATCATCAATACTCAAACCCTTTAATGGCGCGCATTCCCCTATGCCTTTAACCTGTGGGTTAGCACTGTTCCAAATAGAAAGTAAGTAAATTTTTCTTTCACTAAGTGCTCCACGACTTGTGGTAGCTGGCTTTCTAAATTTTAGAATCTGTGTTTCAATGCTTGCTTCTAATCCCATTTTAAAAAACAATTAATTGTGAAAAACAAAAGACCAAACACAACATTAGCGTATACAAGGAAAGAAATTTTAATTGTTGGTTATAGGCTGGTCGACCGATTTCTTTAGCTTGAGATAAATTGTAATAATGTTTTGCTAATAACGGAATGGTTATTAAAAAGGACAATTGTAAGGCATGGTGATAATTAGTAAACACATAGATAAAAAGACTGAAAATTGCTCCCACTAGTAAAAAGACATGGTATTGAAGTGCCTTTTTGTAGCCCAACATGACAGGAATAGTAATCTTGTTTTTTTGTTGATCACTTTCAATATCGCGAATATTATTGACATTCAAAACACCTACGCTCATCAACCCAACTGCTGCGGCCATCCACCATACACTCGAATTCACTGACTGAACTTGCAAATAATAAGTGCCCATCACTGCAAGAATACCAAAAAAGATAAAAACAGATGAATCACCAAGTCCTATGTAGCCATATGGGTTGCTACCTGCAGTATAAAAGTAGGCAGCAATAATACCTGTTACTCCAAATATAAACATCATCCAAAATTGTAAATCAAAAGACCCAATGCTATATGTTAAAAGCGCAATGCCTAATATCAAAATAATACCTATTAATACTGCAATGGCAAACTTCATTTTCGATTCAGAAATCAAACCCGAGGCCATCACTCGATCAGTTCTTTCCTTGGTATCAGCCCCATTCTTAAAATCACCATAATCGTTGGCATAATTACTCAATATTTGTAAGAAAACACCCGTTAACACACTTAATAAAAAAGTAAGGTTATTAAGTTGACGTGTTTCAACATAAGCCATAAGATTACCTGCTATGGCACCTGCAATAGCTAAAGGCAAGGTTCTGAGTCTAGCGGCCTGTATCCAAATCTTTAAAGACATGGTGTTCTTCCTCCATCAACAACTGTATTGGTTCCTGTTATATAGGACGCCTTGTCTGAAGATAAAAAGACTGCGGCATAAGCTATCTCTTCTGGTTTGCCAAATCGTCTCATCGGAATTTCAGCAAGCATTTCCTCTTTCACTATATCTTGTTCAATGGCCATCTTATTTGATTTGTTTTGAATAATAGTAGTTAAGCGCTCAGTTTCAGTTGCGCCTGGCAATATATTATTGACTGTAATTCCAAAAACTGCCAATTCATTAGCCAAAGTCTTCGACCAATTACCAACCGCACCTCTAATGGTATTACTCACACCTAAATTATGCAAAGGCACTTTTACCGAAGTTGAAATTATATTAATTACCCTTCCAAATTTTCTAGTTTTCATACTTGGAACCACTGCCTGAACCAATTGATGATTATTTATTAAATGGGCGTTAAATGCCTGCAAAAATTCAACTGGATTCGCATCAATGGCTTTTCCAGCAGCAGGACCACCAGTATTATTCACTAATATATCAATGGCATGTTTTTCCACAATTTTATTCGCTACCGCTAATACATTTTCAGTGTTAGAAAAATCGGCTGTATATACAAAATGGCTTTGTCCATTGGTCGAACTTAATGCCGACATAACCGAATTTAATTTATCTTCATTTCTTGCCAATAATACAATATTAGCCCCAGCAGCAGCCATTTCATTCGCAATAGCACGGCCAATTCCCTGAGAACTACCACAAACAAGTGCTGTTTTTCCTTTTAAATCAATTATCACAACGCAAAGGTAATCGAAAATATATTATTGAAACTCTTTGCTAGAATTCTGTAATTTTGAGCCTTCTTATGAGACTTATATTGTTATTATGCTTAATAGGTGAGAGCTTGATGGCTCAAGATAAAAAACCGGCTTCAGAAACCACTATGAAAGGTAAATTTTATTTTTACTGGGGCTATAATCGCGAAACTTACACCAAATCCAACATCCATTTCAAAGGCGATAATTTTAATTTTACTGTAAAAAAAGCAGTTGCACTAGATAGACAATCGCCACTAGCGCTCGACCCATATTTAAAAATTGATCAAATAACAATTCCACAATACAACTACCGCTTTGGTTATTATATTAATGATAAATACAATTTATCATTGGGTTGGGACCACATGAAATATGTAATGGTTCAAGATCAAATTGCAAAAGTAAGTGGCACCATTAAGGGAACTGGAACGCCTTATGACAGAACTTACAATAACGAAGATGTGAAATTAGCTGGCGATTTTTTGCAGTTCGAGCACACCGATGGGCTCAATTATTTGAATGCTGAAATCAATCGCGTTGACCCTGTTTATGCTTATAGAAAATTTTTTATTAAAAGTACTTTTGGGTTAGGAACAGGCCTAGTATGTCCTAGAACAAGAGCAGTTGTTTTAAATAACGATGTGAACGATCAATGGCATATTTCTGGTTTCGGAGTATCTGCAAAAGCTGGACTTAACTTATCAATCAACAATCATTTCTTTGTTCAATGTGAATTAAAAACCGGATTCATAGATATGCCGAGTATAGTTATCGAAGCCCATTCTAAGGACCGGGCTAAACAAAACTTCGGTTTTTTACAAGGCAATGTTGTTATAGGCTATCAGTTCAATTTAATAAAGAATAAATAGACAGTGAGTTTTATTAAAAAATTAGCATCGCAAACGGCCATCTATGGATTGAGTTCCATGTTGGGGCGTTTTATTAATTTTTTATTAGTAATTCCTCACACACAATATCTAAAGTCTGTTGGTTCTTATGGCGATATTACAGCCATCTTCGCATTCATCGCATTTCTAAACATCATTCTTACCTATGGTATGGAAACCACCTATTTTAACTTTATTAGGAAAGGTTATCAGCCGAACAAAGTATATGCTATTGCTCAAAAAAGTATAATAACAAGTACTTTAATTTTCAGTCTTTTTGCAGTGTTATTTATTAATCAAAGTGCTGTAATTTTAGGATTTCCAGGCCAGGTAGATTTTGTATACTGTTGCCTCATTTTTCTCTTTTTCGACACCCTTTCAATGCTGCCCTATGCCAAATTGCGTCAAGAGGAGAAACCATTGAAATTTGCACTTATAAAATTAGCAAATATCGCTGTCAATGTTAGCTTAAACTATTATTTTTTAGCACATAAGCCTGGTTCTCTAAAAACACTTAATCCGGTAACACTTATACTAATTGCCAACGCTGCTGCGAGCATGGTCTCCTTTGCAATTCTCGCACCTATGGCATTTAAAATTAATGAAACTTTTGATAAAAAAATATTTAAAGAAATGTTTGCCTATGCTTGGCCACTTATTTTTGTTGGACTAGCTGGTATCGTTAACGAAACCTTGGATAGAAATTTATTGATACGAATGTTGCCTGATGATGAAGGCTCCTATCAAAATGGTATTTATGGTGCCTTTTATAAATTAACCATGGTAATGACTATGTTTGTTCAGGCTTATAAATTTGCAGCTGAACCTTTCTTTTTCAAACAAAAAGAAGATAGTGATACACTAAAAAAATATGCAGATTTGATGTACTGGTTTGTTGGTGTTTGTACTTTTATTTTTGTAGCTTGTATGTACTTTATCACAGATTTAGCACATTTATTCATACATAACAAATCCTATTTTGAGGACAGCAATGGATTGTACGTTGTACCTATCTTGCTTTTAGCCAATTTATTTCTTGGCATTTACTACAACTTAAGTGTTTGGTATCGCCTTACGAATAATACTAAAATCGGAGCAATGATAGGCATTGGAGGTGCCATAATTACCATCATTGGAAATGTTATTTTCATTCCGATATTTGGCTTCTTAGCATGTGCTTGGCTAACACTTATTGTTTATTTTTTAATGTGTATTGCCGCATATTTATTAGGTCACAAATATTTCAGAATACCCTACCAGGTTGTAAAATTATTAACATTGATAGTGATTGCCATAGGTTTTTGGCAGTTTAACACCATTCTTCATACCCAAAACATGGTCATTTGGCAAGCAGTTGGCATTAAATTATTGCTACTCATCCTATTTATGTTAATAATTTGGTTATTACAACCAAAGCTTAAAAAAGCTTAAATTTGCCAATTAATATTTTGACACTAAAAGTAAATATAAAAAATCTAGGAAGTTCTCCTTTACCAGTTTACCAAACTGAACTAGCGGCTGGGGCAGATATTTTCGCAAATATTACCGATACAATTACAATTAAACCATTCGAACGATTTTTAGTGCCAACTGGTTTATACATTGAATTACCGAAAGGCTATGAAGCACAAATACGACCAAGAAGTGGATTGGCGCTGAAACATGGCATTACAGTTTTAAACTCGCCAGGAACCATTGATGCCGATTATAGAGGTGAAATCAAAGTATTATTAATTAACCTAGGACAAGCCGATTTTACAATCACTCAAGGTGATAGGATTGCACAAATGGTGATAGCTAAATGCGAACAAGCCGATTGGCAAACAGAAATAGAATTATCAACCACTTCAAGAGGCGAAGGTGGTTATGGACATACAGGAATTTAAAAAAAACAGAAATAAAGAAATGAGCGGAATGAATATTATTATACCTATGGCAGGTATGGGCAAAAGGATGAGACCACATACTTTAACAGTACCTAAACCACTTTTACCTATAGCAGGAAAACCCATTGTACAACGTTTAGTAGAGGATATTGCAGCAGTTTGTAAAGAGCCAATTAATGAGGTTGCTTTTATCATTGGTGATTTTGGAACAGCCATTGAAATGCAATTAATGCAAATTGCGGAAAGCATTGGTGCTAAAGGTCGAATATATTATCAAGACGAGGCCTTAGGCACTGCGCACGCAGTAATGTGCGCCACCCCGGCGCTTACTGGCGAAGTAATCGTTGCATTTGCAGATACGCTATTTAAAGCTGAATTTGAACTAGACAAAACAGCCGACGGTACAATATGGGTGCATAAAGTAAGCAACCCAAATCAATTTGGTGTGGTAAAATTAGATGCAGAAAATAACATTACAGATTTTATTGAAAAACCTACTGAATTTATCTCTGACTTAGCAATTATTGGTATCTACTATTTTAAAGATGGGGATAATCTATTAGACGAAATTCAGTACCTAATTGAGAATAATATAAAGGAAAAAGGCGAATACCAATTGACAAACGCACTTGAAAATATGAAGAATAAAGGTTTAATTTTCAAAGCCGGTGAGGTTGAAGAATGGCTAGACTGTGGCAACAAAGATGCCACCGTATTAACAAATCAACGCGTCCTTGAAATTAAGCGTTCGGAGTTTATAAATGATAACTCTAAATTTAACAATGGTACTCAGATAATTGAACCTTGCTATATTGGCAAAGATGTAGAAATTGATAATTGCGTAGTAGGCCCTTATGTTAGTATTGGCGATGGCACGAAGTTAAAAAACAGTAAAATCACCAATAGTATTATTCAAAACAACTGCAACATTGTAAATGCTGATTTTACTAATAGTATGATTGGCAATCACGTAATTCTTAATGGAGAATCAAAAGAATTCAGCATAGGCGATTACAGTACCCTCAATTAACTTTTTAATTGAAAAAACTAGCTCATTATTCATGCCATTACCTACTGATTGTAATCATATCAATCTTTATACAGGCTTGTAAAACGAGTAAGAAAACAGTTAATTCTGCCGACCAAAATGACTTATCGGTAAAGTTTGAAAAACTTTACATTGAAGCTTGTACGCAATACAATATTGGAAACTTCACTGTGGCTTTGGCGCAATTTAACAAATGTTCCGACATTAAACCTGAAGAGGCTTCTGTCTACTTTCAAATTAGCCGAATCAAGCAAAATTTAAACGAAAACAATGCCGCCTTTCAAAATGCTTCGAGAGCCAATACTTTAGATCCTGCCAATAAATTTTACGCCTACCATTATGTTCGAATGCTTCGCGTTAATGGCGATTATATTAAAGCTACCGAAGTGCTAAAAGCCTGTATAAATTTTAATCCAAAAGATGAAAACCTATTTATTCAACTTGATGAAATATACAGTATCCAAAAAGAAACCTCAAAACAAATTGAGCTATGGAATCAATATAAAAATACAGTAGGATTAAAAAACAGAACAGGTATTAAACTTATCGAACTATATAAAAGAAATAATGATTTTACTAATGCGCATCGCATTTTCGATGAACTTAAGAAAGGAGCACCAAATAAAGCACAATTGTATATAGATGATGCAAAGTTATATGAATCACAAAAAGATGAAGTAAACGCAATGATTAATTATGAAAAGGCAATGATTTTGTCACCGAATAATTGGGAGATTAACTATGCTTTATATCAGTTTTATTGCACCAAAAACGACACCGACAAGGCCTCGAAATATTTAAATGCCGCATTCCATAATAGCACAACAAGCTTCGAAACCCAACTACCTGCTTGTTTAGCGATATTAAAATCAATAGATTCCGATACAGCAAATTGTAAATATGCGAAAATTGCAGCCATTGGCATGGCGGATGCATTTTCAAGAAACGCCAAAGCACTTTATACCTCAGGTGAATTATTTTACGCTTGTGGCAACTATGAATTAGCCTTTAATAATTTTAACCTAGCATATGAATTAGACCCAAATTTATTTGATGCTTGGAAGGGTGCTATCGATTGTGGATTTAAATTAAATAAGGTCGATCAGTCTATTGCCATTGCTGGCAAAGCCATAGAATTTTTCCCTAATACCGTTTTGCTCTATGAAAAACTAAGCGAAGCCTATATATTAAAAAAGCAATTTGAAAAGGCAATTGAAGCTTCATCATTAGGCGAAAAATTCAGTTTTGATGACGAGACGAAGAGTCGCCTATTATTTCAAAAAGCAAATGGTTATTTTTTATTGGCCAAATATTCCGAAGCTAAATTAATTATTGAAGAAGCACTTGTAATAAATAAGTCAAGTGGCGCGTTATATGATTTACTCGGCAATATTTTTTTCAAACAAAGCAACATTGACAAGGCGATAGAAAATTGGCAGTTAGCGAATGACTTAGGCTATAAAATTGAGTTAACAAAGAAAAAAATAAGCGATAAAACCTTGTATGAATAACATTATTAAATACTTACCACTTTTAGCCTTACTCATACTCTTTTCCTGTAAAAGTAGAAAAAAGTTTGCTGCACCAAATACCGTTGTAAAATCAAAGGATTCATTAATCATAAACAATGTAAATTTGGCTGAAAATTTAATTCAACCAACATTAAAATCATGGACCTATTTCTCTGCAAAAGCCGACTTAGAATATACTAGTAATGGAAATTCTCAAGGAGTGGGCTCCAACATTAGAATGTATAAGGATTCATTAATATGGATATCTGTAAATGTATTTGGAATTGAAGGTGCAAGAATCTTAATCAATAAAGACTCAATGGTCTTGTTAGATAAATTACATAAGTGTTATACTGTTTTCAATAAGAACTATATAGAAAATCTCCTGGGCTCACCTTTATCTGTAAGTCAATTACAAAATCTAATTGTAGCAGAACCCATTTATGCATTGATGCTTTATAAAATTATTAAAAATACTGAATCTGAATTATTAATATTAAATACTCAGCCAAAAGTAACTGTCGGTCATACTTATAAAAAAGAATTCTACACCATTGATTCAACTTCCATTGACGACCTAACAGCGCCCCATTACGCCAGGGTAAAATATTCTAATTTTGCGAACGTAGATAACCATAATTTTCCTCTAAAAAATCTAATAATTGCATACAACGGACAAAATAAAATAACTATCACCATGGATTTCGACAATCCGAATTTTTCAGAAATTGTTACGTTTCCATTTAATATTCCAACTTCATATGAAAAGTGTAAATAGAATTAATAGTGCTTTACTAGCTTTCCTGTTTTTATCTTTGCAATTAAATGCCCAGACGTCGCGTAAGGACCTTGAAAGACAGAGAAAACAAACTGAAGAGCAAATTGCATTAACCAAAAAAATTCTTAAAGAAACCAAAAATAAAAAAAATAAAAGTTTAAAGGAATTGGTGTCAATAAGCCGATTAATTGAGAAACGAGAAGAACTTATCGTCACAATTAATGAAGAGATTGTATATGTTAATAGCGATGTTGAAAATAAAAAAGATGATATCGACAGTTTAAATTCTCAACTAGATAAAGAGAAAAAAAACTATTCTAAAGCAATCGTTCAGTCTTATAAAAATCGAAAAGTATACAATAACGCTTTGTATTTATTCGCGGCAAAATCGTTTAATCAATTATTTCAACGACTTAAATTTATTCAATATCTATCTGAGGCTCAGACAAGGTTTTTAGCTAAGATTGAGCATAATAAAAATGAACTAGAAAAACGTTTATCTGAGCTGATTGGACTTAAAGATTCAAAAGAAAGATTAGTAAAAAATAAAGAGTCGGAGCTGAATGAGCTTGAACAAAATAAAACCCAAAAGAACAAAGCCATTATTTCTCTTACTGGTAAAGAAAAGGAATTAAAAGAGCAATTAGATAAACAAAAGAAGGCCAAAGACAACTTAAATGCACAGATCAATGCTATTATAGCAAAAGAAATTGCTGAAGCCCGTAAAAAGGCAAAAGCTCAAGCTTCAAAAACAAGCAAAACAGAATCAAAATCTAAAGGCGACAATAAGACCAATCCAAAGGTTGAATCTAAAGAGCCATTATTGACGCCAGAGGCAAAAGAACTTTCTGATAATTTTGCGGCTAATAAAGGGAAATTACCATGGCCTGTTGAAAAAGGATTTATTTCTGAGCGCTTTGGCACGCATGCCCACGCTAAACTTGATCAGGTAATGATTCAAAACAATGGAATAGATATTCAATCTGTTAATGGTTCATTTGCTAGATGTGTATATAAAGGCACAGTTGCTGCCATTATTTCTATACCTGGTATGGGTAAAACTGTCTTGGTGAACCATGGTGAATATTTCACTGTTTACTCTAAATTAAAAAATGTAACGGTTAGTCAAGGTCAAATACTAAATTTGAAACAAAACATTGGCACGGTAGATGAAGATGAAGATGGAGCAACAGAAATTCATTTCGAAATATGGATGAACCAAGACAAGCAAAATCCAGAAATTTGGTTAGCAAAAAAATAAAAACATGGAAATAAAGTCAATTGCGATAGCAGGTGCAGGCACAATGGGCGCGGGAATAGCTCAAGTTTGTGCCCAAGCTGACTTCAATGTCATATTATTTGACATTAACGAGCAGATGCTAACCAAAGCCAAAACAAACATTGAGCAATCACTTGATAAACTCTGTAATTCTGGCAAAATAACCCAAGAACATGCAAAAATTGTAATTAGTCATATTCAATTTCAATCGGATATAAAATTGGTTAAAGCCGATCTTATCATTGAAGCCATTGTTGAAAAATTAAATATTAAGGTTGATTTATTTATCAAGTTAATGGAATTAAATGGTTCAAAAACAATATATGCTAGTAATACCTCTTCAATTCCTATTACTCAAATTGCATCACAACTGCCTTTCCCAAGTCAGTTTATAGGCATTCATTTTTTTAATCCAGCTCAAATAATGAAGTTGGTGGAAATTATAAAGGGCGCGAAAACAGAACCTCTAATTGTTGAAATCGTTTATGGTTTAATTCAAAAATTAAAGAAAGAACCAGTAATTGCTGCCGATGCTCCTGGTTTTATTGTAAATAGAATCGCTAGACTCTATTATGTCGAAGCATTAAAAATCCTAGAAGAGGGTGTCTGTGATTTTAATGCTATTGATTCTATCATGGAATCATCTGGCTTTAAGATGGGACCATTTAAACTAATGGATTTAATAGGCGTTGACACCAACTATTCTGTGACAGAAAGTCAATTCGAATTGTTTAATTATGAACCTAGGTTCAGGCCTAGTAGAATTCAAAAACAAAAAGTTGATGCTGGCCTGCATGGTAGAAAAAGTAAGGAAGGATTTTATAAATATGAATAAACTATTTTTTTTAATTATTTTTTTGTTAACTTTTAGTTGTGCTAAAAATTCTAACAATAGCAATCCAGAACCCATAGATAATGTACCAGTTAGTATAACTGTTAACCTTAACCTGCCCACTAATTTTCATTTGCAAAACATTGGTTCATTTATATACTTAACTGGAGGCGTTAAGGGCATTATTTTAGTGCACCATACTGATGATAATTTCTATGCCTTGGATAGGGTCTGCAGTTACCAACCTAACTCCGTAAGTTGTTCTAAAATTGAAGTTGATTCATCTTTCTTGCAATTTAGATGTGGCCAAACAACTAATAAAGGATTTATAAAATGTTGTGATTCAAGGTTCTTTTTTGATGGTTCAGTTTCGCAATCGCCTGCTCGCTTTCCGCTTAAACAATATAATATTAGCAAATCTGGTAACACAATCTTCATATCAAATTAAATTTTTTTTAAAAAATTGTAGTATAAGTTAATCCTTTTTATATATTTGTCGGGTTGTAAAACTTTTGTAAAATTTTAATACAGCTTATGATGAAAAAACATTTACTAATTACTTTTCTTGCCTATATATTTATATTTCAGGCATTTTCTCAATCTGCCGACCGTAGGCTTGGTATCGAAATTAATGGAGGCATTAACGAATACCAAGGCGACTTAGGTTCAGCTCTCTTTTTCGCTCGAAAGCCTAATTACCAAGGCATTGGAGGCTCTATTAGTTACTATTTAAACCCTAATATTGACGTTTGTCTTTTTGGATCAGGTGGTGATGTAGGTTTTTATACATTTGTTCCAAATGTTATTCCTTCCCTTACTTATCAGTCATTCAGAGCTAATGTTGCTACTTTAAATGGTGGTATTCGCTTCAAACTATTAAAAGATAAGCCATTCACCCCTTATATAATGTTAGGTGCAGGTGGAGTTTATGTGCATAGTGATGTAAGCAAAAGCCCTGATTCTTACACGGGTGCTGCTGGTAACTTGGCTGGAGGAATTGGATTTCAGTATAGTTTCAATGAAAAATTTGGTGTTCGTTTGCAATCCGTTGCTAATTACACTTTCAATGATATTTGGGATGGTGCTCCTTTCACTTACCTTACACATACAAGAAACAAAAACAATGACATGTTTATGTACCATTCTCTTGGTTTCTTCTTTAACTTGCCTTATGGCAGTGCAGCGGAAAGTGGTCCTAGTTTGAAAGACAAAGACAAAGATGGTGTGCCTGACAAATTGGATAAATGTCCTAAAACAATGCCTTGGCAACTCCCTGTTAATGAAGACGGTTGTCCTAAAGATTCAGATCTTGATACAATCCCTGATTACCAAGATAGCTGCCCTTACCAATTTGGCCCTCGCAAATTCAACGGTTGCCCTGACAAAGATGGTGACGGTATTATAGATAAATTAGACCGTTGCCCAGAAAAGGCAGGTCCTGCGGAATACAATGGTTGCCCAGATACAGATGGTGACGGTGTACTTGACATTGATGACCAATGCCCTGCAGTTAAAGGTTCTAAAGAATTCAACGGTTGCCCAGATACAGATGGTGATGGGATTGAAGATAGGAAAGATAAATGTGTAAACGTTGCTGGTCCAATAGAAGGCGAAGGTTGCCCTGATAGTGATGGTGATGGTGTTTATGATAACAAAGACGTTTGTAAAACTGTTCCTGGAACTATTGCTAACAAAGGTTGTCCTGAAATTAAAGCAGAGGTTATTCAAAAAATCGCTTTAGCCGCTAAGGGAATCAACTTCGAAACTGGTAAAGACATTATCAAGACAGAATCTTATGATGACTTAGATGCTTTAGTTGCTATTTTAAATGAATACCCTGAAGCCAATGTTTCTATAGATGGTCACACGGACAACGTTGGTGAATCAGCAGCAAATATGACATTATCTCAAAATCGCGCTGGAGCAGTGAAAGCATACCTGATAAACAAAGGTGTTTCAGCAATGAGATTAACTTCTTCAGGTTACGGAGATACCCAACCTATCGCTGACAACAAAACGAAGGCAGGAAAAGCTAAAAATAGAAGAGTTGATTTTAAATTAACCTACTAAGTACGATAATATCCCAACAAAAAAAGGTGTTTCTTGTTAGAAGCACCTTTTTTTATGTCAAAATTTTTTTAAATATTCTTTTTCAAAATTTCAAGGTAATCCGCCTGCGATATTTCCTTAGCTCCAAATTGCTTGAGATGTTCTGTTATAAATTGACAATCCAAAATCTGAAAGCCAAATTTAACCATCCATTCCATCAAAAAAACAAGGGCAAGTTTACTTGCATTTGTTACGCTATGAAACATACTTTCTCCAAAAAAAACCTTACCCATGGCTATTCCATATAAACCACCCACCATCACATCTCCTTGCCAAACTTCAAAACTGAAGCCATAGCCCATAGACTTTAATCCACTGTATACTTCAATAATTTCTTCTGAAATCCAAGTTTCTTCGCGATTAGCACATGAACGCATGGTTGATTCAAAGTCCTTGTTAATAAAATACTGAAATTTACCCCTGTTATATTCTTTTCGAAGATTTTTTGGACAATTAAACTCTGATGGCAATATAATGCCTCTTAACTCTGGCTCGTACCAATAAATAACATTGTCTTCACTTGGCTCTGCCATTGGAAAAACACCATTGGCGTAACCATTCAAAACCTCATGCGCGTTCAGCATAAATCTTTATTTTTACAGCTTAGCAAAATACTATAGCTTCATTTCAACACTGCTTAAGGTTTGGAATGCCTTCACTCTTGCATTTAATTGCTCTTGGGAGATAGAAAGAATATTCTCAGTACCAAATTTTTCGACACAAAAACTAGCCATTGCGCTGCCATAAATAATCGCTCTCTTCATATTCTCGAAACTTATATCACCCGTTTTTGCGAGCCAACCAATAAATCCACCTGCGAATGTATCGCCTGCTCCTGTAGGATCAAATACATCCTCTAATAACATCGCAGGCGCAAAAAACACTTGGTCTTTATGAAATAATAAGGCACCATGTTCACCCTTTTTAATAATTAAAAACTGTGGCCCCATCTCACTTATTTTTTTAGCTGCTTTAACTAAACTATATTTACCAGATAGTTGACGTGCTTCCTCGTCATTTATAGTGAGCACATCTACCATCTTTAAGGTGGTCTTTAAATCATCCATCGCAATATCCATCCAAAAATTCATGGTATCCATTACTATTAATTTTGGGCGCTTACTCAATCGATTAATAAGCATACTCTGCACAATAGGTGCTAGATTACCCAACATCAAAAAATCAGGAGAGCTCAATTCTTGCGGAACAATTGGATCGAAATCAGACAGCACATTTAATTCTGTAATCAATGTTTCTCTGCTATTCATATCATTGAAATACCTTCCACTCCAAAAAAATGATTTTTCATTTTCCTTTATTTGCAAACCCTCTGTATTAATGCCCTTATCGTTTAATAGTTGAATATAGGCTGACGGAAAATCATCTCCAACAACGCCAATCAAACTTATATCTTTAGTAAAATATGATGCGGCTAAACTTATATATGTGGCTGCACCACCAATTATTTTATCAGTTTTGCCAAACGGTGTTTCAATGGCATCGAAGGCAACGGTTCCTGTAACTAGTAAACTCATTTATGATTTTATATTTTTTGCAAAAATCAACCTTATCTATCAATTTATAAAATTAATATTTAAACAGAATAATGGTTCTGTTAATATCCTTCCCAATAAAGCTGCCTAATGCATTACTAATATTACCCTTGACCAAAGTTGGTTGGGAAAAAGGATCATTTTGGTAAAACATATGTTCTATCAAGCTTGCATAATATAGATATGAATCATAAGAATACTGTTCCAATTCAATACTCAATTTCTTTGTTTTTTTGGTCGCTGTGTTCGAAATTGCGGATGTGCCAAAACTAAAATAAATGGTTGAATTGTTAAAATACAAATCAGAAAATAAAATATGCTTTTTTGAAAATTTATTATTTTCATCCTGAATTAACAGTGGATCGATGGTTTCAACATCAATCCACTCCTCCACTAAGGCAGTATCTATAGCACCGCCACCATTGACAAGGTATGTTTCATAACTATGTTTTAATTTTAATCCATAATAATTTGAACACAATTGCAAATCAGTTAGTTGGTATTTAATTCGGAAAAAATTCGATTTGCCTTGAAAAAAAATACTATCAGTTTTAACAAGTGCTGCTGAACACTTTAAAGGACAGCTATCTTGCATCCAATAGACCTTTTGTGGTGTAGAAATTTTTAAGATATAACTCTTGGATGCTTCCGCCTTAAAGAATGTCGTCTGATAAAATCCATTGATTCTTGGATTAAGTGTCTCAAGAAGTATGGTATCTTTACTAAATAATTCAACAATCGCATTATTTTCGGTAATCGGTTTAGAATTATCATTTATTGATTGGGTGTAGGTCAATTTTACAGATATAAAACTATCTGCACATAAATTTGAATTAACAACAAGTATCCGCTCTTCATTAGGAATTTTAAATTCGATTTCCTTTTTACAAGAGAAAAGAAGTGTTAAAAACAATATGTAGGTTATGTGTTTCAAAAATTGATTTTATAGCTAATATTAGGAAGTATAGGGAATAAACTAACCAATTGCAAAACGCGATCCCCTTTTTGATTATATGTTGGTGTTACATAGAATGCATTTAACCTATTGTAGACATTATATGCTCCAAAGGTCCAAATTCTCGTGTAATTTGATCTTTGCTTTTTGTAATTAATACATAAATCCATGCGGTGATAATTAGGAAATTTATAAGCATTTCTTTCGCCATAAATATAAACCGTATTGTCTGGAGAGAGGCCTGAATTAGCAAAATAAACTTGAACTGGTAAGGTGGTATTGGCCCCTGTTGTATAAACCCAAGTCATAGTCCCTTCAAATCTATCGTTAAATTTATGATTAACGACTAATGCTAAATTATGTCTTCTATCGTATTTATAAGGAAATATTTTACCAGCGTTAATGGCATTAAATTGCCTATTATTCCAACTATAAGTATAACTTAGCCAACCTGTAGTTTTACCTATTCTTTTTTCAAACAAACTTTCCAAACCATAAGACCATCCTCTTCCTGTAGTCACTTTATTTTCCCAATTGTTGTCATTTCCTATATAATTTACTTGTTCTTTATATTCAATTAAATTCTCCATGTTCTTATTGAACCCTTCTAAATTAAATAGATACTTTCCTCTTGTATAACTTAATCCTAAACTCGTAATATTTGCGTATTCCGGTTTAATTTTATTGGTGGAAGGCAGCCATAAATCAATTGGCAAACCTGCTGAAGAACTAGTGAGTAGATGTAAGAACTGCATCGCTGTGCTATAGGAAGCATGTATTAGCATTCTTTTATGTGGTTTATAATTAACATTAATCCTTGGTTGCATTTTTGAATATTGAGTTCCAAGTAAATTAAATTGAGCATAATGCCCTCCAATAGTTGTACTTAGCAATCGATGTAATTTTATATAAACATCGGTATAGGCATTAAATTCTATACTGTTAATTGCTTCCTTTGACGAGGGTATGCTACTTGTAATATTTGAAGAGGATGTGCTTACTTCTCTGGCAAATTGATGAAACACAAAGCCACAACCCGATTTAACATTCAACCAATTGAGGGGTTTATATTCGATATTATACATAACATTCCAATCTCTAATAATCGAAATGAAGCGGTAATTATATTTTGTTTCAAAAGCTTGAGAATCATTTTTTTCAGTATAGGCATAATTAGATTCATTTCCGAAATTATACTTGCTATAGGAAGCCAAGAACCAGCCAAAAAGCTTTGGTGAAATAACATGGTTATACCTCATTGAGGCAATTTTATTTCCCCAAAAAATATTCTGATCGTCTTTTTCTGTAACTACTTTCTCAGGATCTCGGGCTTTGAAGGTGTTTTTTATAAATGAATTGTCAATTCCTGAGTATGCCGTTAATGACAATTGATGCTTTGAATTAAATCGGTGATTAATCTTACCGTTAAAATCGTAAAAATAATAACTTGAATAAATTGGAGAAAACTGATTTTTGAAAAAATTACTTTGAGAAAATGAATTTAGAATATCGAGATAAGACCTCCGTCCAGATAAAACCATCGTCGTTTTTTTATTCTTAGAAATAGGTCCATTGATGGTTAATTTAGATGCTAATACGCCAATCGAAGCTTGGTAATTTAGCTTTTTTGTATTGCCATCGATTGTTCGCACGTCAATTACACTGCTCAATCTACCGCCATACCTTGAACTCATTCCGCCTTTTATTAAGGTCACGTCTTTGACAACATCAGAATTAAAAACACTAAAAAAACCGTAAATATGTGAAGGGTTATAAACTGGAACATCATCTAATAAAATCAAATTTTGGTCGGGTCCACCTCCTCTTATATTGATACCCGTTGTTCCATCATTACCTGCACTAACACCAGGCAGCAATTGGAGCGATTTGATAATATCAGTTTCGCCAAATAACATTGGAAACTGCTTGAGTGTGCTGGAATTAAGCCTATATTCATCTGGTTTAAATAGTGTGTTATTATCTGGTTTGGAATTAATGGTAAACATTGGAAAACTCAGACTAGCTTTTAAATTAACACTAAAAATAAAATTTGAGTTCAACATGAAGATTGCATTCACACTCTGATAACCAACATACGAGAATACAAGTTTAATACTATCCTCATCCAAGGTTAAACTATAATAACCATCTTGATTTGTAGTAGTGCCCTTGAGCGAATATAAATTGTAAATATTTGCATTGATTAACTTTTCGCCAGTAGATTCATCGTAAATGAAACCCGAAACTGTATATTTAATAGCCTTAGAAAGGGGCTTTGTAATAATTATATTTTTGCCGTAAAGCAAACTGAAATTAAGTTTATGGGGCTGTAGCAAAAGCACTAAAACAACACCCAACTCTTCTTCTTTCACTTTTAAAGAAAATTTACCATTTGGCATTATTCTTTGATTGTAGTTAAAAGTTACCCCAGTAATTTCCTGGATTTGCTTTAATATCTCAGGAACAGTTTTCTTTTTAATTGATAAAGAAATACGTTTACCTAATAAATCGTTCTGTGCATTTAATCGAGGAGCAAATACACAACAAAACAAACAACATAATAAAACAGTCCTGATAAACATTCAGACCGCTAAATTAAAGCTTTTTTAATTGTTATTTTATGTCGACTTTGGTATTTAAAGTTCGGCTAAGCAATTCGGCTGCTTGTGAGGCAGATAAATGATCAAAAGTCAAGGTCAATTTTTCATCATTTAGCTGTTTATCGTATTCGAATTTAATATTGTATTGGTTTTCAAGTGTATTAATGATTACCAATAAAGTTTCGTTTTCAAACATTAATTTGGAATCTAGCCAAGATAAAGTCGCGGATTTAATTGAAGATTTAACAAAAACAGATTCATTTTTGGAGGTAATCACTTCCCCTGGTATTAAAGCCAACTTGCCTTTAGGTGAAGTAAAAGTAACATGACCTTCTGCTAACGCAATCTGAAATGGTAAATTCACTCTGTTTCGCACATTAAATTTGGTTCCTGTAACATGAATTAAGCCATGGTCTGTTTTAACTAAAAAAGGTTTATCGTTATGATTCACTTCAAAAAAAGCCTCGCCAATTAATTTCACTTCCCTTTCATCGGAATTCAAATCATTTGTAATTAATTTCGAAAAGCTATTCAATGTGATTATTGATCCATCAGGTAAATTAAATTTCTTCAATGCCTTACCACTAGTGTATACAAACTCGTTTTGTGTCGACCTTGAGTTGTATTTCCAAAGTCCGAATGCTAACGAAATAACTAAAACTGCTGCAATAGCCCATCTTGTAATCAGAGGAATAATCGTTGCCCTTGTAATTGATTCCTCTTTTGTTTCACCTAATTGGGACTTTAATTCTAACCAACTCTTGTGTGTATTCGCAGTTGGATACTGAAATTGATTGCTAAGGTTTAAGATTTCCTCTATTTTTTTCGACTCACTTTCAGACAATACGCCTTCTTTAGCAAACGAATTGCTAATAAAATTAGGTATCTTATTCTGAGAGAAATTATTCATCTATTTCGAAAATCTTACCGACTGAGGAAAATTTTGTTGTACAAAACCCAAAAATAGTTGATTGGCTGGATTGTTTTTCAACCAATTTTTCAAAAATTGTTCTTCCTCATTTGAGCAAAGGCCTGCCAAATATTTAGTAAAAATGTTGGCTTGAATTTCTTCTTTCATAGTGAATGGTGTGATTTATATGTATTAAAACAATAATAATCCTTTCACCCCCTAAGACCCACTAGACACAATTTCATATTATGTTATATCTATTTGATTTACTGATATTTAAATATTTTCAATAGACCAATATTTATTTAGCTTCCGCATTTACGAATGCATTGACCTTAAAACTTTAACCGCGTCAGGTCCTTCATTGAATAATAAATCAAGCACCGATAAATGCGGAATAAAATCAAGTTTCTCTTGAAAAACTTGGTAATACAAAACAGGTTTCAACTGAATTTCTGATACTACGGCTGCACTAACTTCAACTAAGATTGACAATTCTAATTTTAGGCAGACTATAATTTCTTGCAGAATGGCTAAATTAAGATCCCATAAATACTCATATTGAGATTTAAATATGATCTCGAACCTATAGCCATAATATTCGTAAAAAGGGCTTTTTCCATAAGCTGTTTTGAGGGCATTGATTAATTGATTCTGCCAATGGGTAGCGTAACTTATTTTAACGCCTTTGTAACTTCCTCCCGTCGAATTGTGAATCACCGGAACGGTAAATATTTTTGCTCCTTGGAAGGTTCCGTAAATTATTCTATTTCTATTGGTTTGCTTTGCGAAATTTTGTTCGTCTGCCAAAATTAATTTTGGCTTATCAACAACTGCAGCAAACCAATCAACGGTTGGCGCCATTTGAAGATATAAAATTGAATCAGTTTCTATGCCCATAATTTCACTTCTAATTCATCTTTGCATTCCAATAACAACTGCCTAATTGTTTTTTTAAGAAGTGGATGAACAAAATTAGGACTGATTTCATTACATGGCATTAACACAAATCTCCTGTTTGCAATTTCCGGATGAGGAATAGTTAAGGTATCGGTTTTAATTATTTGACTGCCATAAAACAAAATATCGATATCAATCGTCCGAGGGCCATACTTAATGGTCCTAACTCTTCCCAATCTAGTTTCAATATCTAGAATCCTTCTCAACAAAAGCTTTGGGGGTAATTTAGACCTCATCAATATCGCGAGATTCATAAAGTCAGGTTGGGGAATTGGACCCCATGCAGCAGTTCGATAAATTGCTGATTTTGTAACTATTTTTCCAATTTCATTTTCAAGCATTTGCAATGCTTTCAATAATAATTCTCCAGAGTTTTTATCATTTCCTCCTGCTAGTAAAATCACTGTATGAACTTTCAAAATATTGATTTTAAAAAAATTTAAAATTTATAATAAGGACAGTCAATTTATTGAAAATAGCAATTAAGAAACTTCAATATTAGTGTCATCTTTGGGATCAGAAGGCAAGCCATGAAAAACCCAATATTTCTGACCTAAAAAATTAAATACAGCACTAAAAACTGTTGCAAAGAAAAATGCCAAAAACTTATCTCCCTTTAAAGAAAAAAGCGATAAAATATCCTTATTTGAAAAAGTAATTGTTCCAGAAATCTCAAAATTAGGGATGAACTCCAGACTATATTTATTAATAAGAATATTAAACACAAAAGAAATGGCATAAATAACTGCAAAGCGGCCAACCATGCCCTTATTGGTCTTTTCTGTATGTCGCCATGTCCACCTTTTATTGAGATAATAGGTATAAACCGATCCTATTAAAAAACCAGCGGCCTTTGAAAAATCAATATTGAGTTTTATTAAATCTGATAGCGCATAATAAACGATTAAATCAACCAATACGGCAGATACCCCAATGATAAAAAATTTTGTTATTTGTTTGATTACTAGTTTCACGCGCTTGCAAATGTAAGTATTCCATCTCGAAAAGAAATAGGTACCCCAAAAGGAATTGCAATATTTTTTAAATGGTGACCAACTTCCAAATCAAAGATGATTGGATAACCATAGCCCGCGCAATGCTGCATAATAATGGATTTAACATCCTGACCAAAAGGAATCGTGTGATCATGCATATTTGTAAAACTTCCAACTAACAATGCTTTTAACTTTGAAAGACGCCCGGATCTTTTTAACATTAACAATATCCTATCAATATGATAATAATATTCATCTAAATCCTCAATAAAAAGAATCCTATCATCAAAATTAATTTCCGAATTACTATCAATTATACTCATTAAAACAGATAAGTTTCCACCTACTATTTCCCCATCAAAAAAACTTGAATGGATTATTTCATTTGGAATTAAATTAAATTTATAAGATTTCCCTGAAATAACATCTAACATGCTATCAATTGCTAAGCCAACATCTTCATAATCTTTATCAAGTTTATTATCCATGAAAATAGGCATCGTTGCATGCAAAACCGCAAGGTTGCAATTCTTTAAAACATGACTGTGAATTACAGTGATATCTGAAAAGCCAATAATCCATTTTGGATTATTTTTTAGTATACTAATATCTATCCCATCTACCATTCGCAAACAACCATAACCACCTCTAGCACACCAAATTGCCTTTACATCCTTCCGACTCAACAAATCATTAAATAATGCTGCCCGATGCTGGTCTGAACCACCCATTTGATTCTCGGAAATATATAAATCGTTAGGAATAAAAATATTAAACCCTTTAGATTCTACCCATGCCTTTGCAAGCCTTAATTGTTCATAGGAAATACTGCGTGCCGGTGCTGCTATAGCTATTGTATCGCCTTTATTTAAATAAGGTGGAATTTGCATTGTTATAAATGTTAAATATTAAATAATCGACTTGCCGTGTTAGTTGTTTTCTGTGCAATTACATCTATGGGCATTTGGTAAATTTCAGCAAGTTTTGCTGCAATAATTGAAATATAGGCACTTTCATTTCTCTTTCCTCTATGGGGCACTGGACTCAGATATGGCGCATCCGTCTCCAATATTAGTGAGTCAATATCAACTTGAGCCAATACCGAAGGCAAACTTGAATTTTTATACGTTAATACCCCGCCTATACCCAAGTGATAACCCATTGCAATTATTTCATTAGCCTCCTCTAATGTACCACCAAAACAATGAAAAACACCGCCAGGCTGGCGAGTTAATGAATTCAAGCAAGCGATAGTTTCTTTGGTAGCGTTTCTGGTATGAATTGCAATCGGCAATTTCATTTCATTTGCCCAATTACATTGAATTAGAAATGCATCTTCTTGTTGTGATTTAAACGCAGTATCCCAATACAGATCTAAACCAATTTCTCCAATAGCCTTAATAGAAATATCTGCAATAAAACTTTCTATGAGTGAAAGTTCGCTTAAATAATTTTCCTGAACAGAACAAGGATGCAGTCCAAGCATTGCGAAGCAATTCTCGGGAAACTTATCGACTAAAACCTTAAGTCCAACAATACTGTTGCTATCGATATTTGGCAACAAGATTTTTGTGGTTCCTGAATCAATAGATTTTTGAACCACTTCAAACCTATCAGAATCAAATTCTTCGGAATATAAATGCGCGTGTGTATCTATAAATTCCATTACCAGGTTAATTTTTCTTTATTTAAAAATGCAGCGATACCTTTTTTACAGTCATCGGTTGCTCTTGCCTTGGCATTATAAACTGCCGCAAGATCAAGTTGACTTTGAATTGGCATCCCTGGAAAACTCGATAACAATTTTTTTGTTAAGCGAATTGAATCACTTGAAACAGATTTAATTAATCTTTGAGCCACTTTGAGTACTTCAGAATCTATTTCTTCGTTATCAACCACTTTCGTTATTAAATGCATAGTATGGGCCTCTGAGGCGCTCACAATATCACCGGTTAATAATAGTTGCTTGGCAAGATTTTCGCCAATTTTTCTTGTTAAAAATACTGAAACAATGGCAGGTATAAATCCTATTTTAACCTCCGTATATCCAAATTGAGCATTGGGAGTTGCGTAACAGAAATCACATAAGCCAGATAAGCCGCATCCGCCTGCTAAAGCAGCGCCTTCAACCTGAGCAATTGTTATCTTTGGAAAATGATATAAAGTGCTAAACATTTCCATTAACTGTTGAGAGTCTGCTAAATTTTGTTCATAGGTATTGCTTTGTAAATCTTGTAAATAAGCCAAATCTGCCCCAGCACAAAAGGCCTCTCCTTTGGCTTTAATGATAACAATTTTGCATTGATCATCCGACCTAAGATTTAATAATGCAGCATGAAGTTTTAACACCATTTCATTATTTAGCGCATTTCTTTTCTCAGGTCTGTTTAATAAAATAGTTGCAATTCTATCTTGAATACTTACTTCAATCATTGTACAAAGAACGCTATTCGAACACAATTAAAAAACTTTGCTATTGTTGGCTCATATAAAAACAGCCATAAAAAAAGGCCCTGTGTAATAATTACACAGGGCCTTTCTATTAAAGTTTATTAAACTATTTGTTTAAGATTATTTGTTTTGTTGCAATTTGATTATCTGCAATTACTTTAACTACATAAACACCGTTTGCGAAATCTGATAAATCAATGTCTGCATTGTTGCTGCTTACATTTACAGTTTTCACTACTTCGCCAATTGAATTGTAAATTTCTACAACCATGTTATTGCTAACATAAGCATCTAATTTTACATTGAATACACCATTGGTTGGGTTAGGGAAGATTGTAATTAAGTTATTCAAGCTTGTTGCACCTTCAGTTCCTGTAGCTAATGTTACACACTTAGTAGCTGAACACTCACAACCTGAAACGTTTCTAGAAATCATTGTTACACAGTATTTTCCTGTACCGGCATAAGAGTAGCTTGTACCTGCTGCTGATGTGGAAACTGTATTACCATCACCTGTTAACCAAGTGTAGCTGATACCTGACAACGCACCTCCTGTTGGAGTAAATTTGTATGCAGTTAATGAAGTATTGTAATCACGAGCGATGTCGAAGTTACAAGTAGTTGGCAATGGATTGATATTTACAACTTGTACCATTGAATCTGAACAACCATCTTTAATGGAAGCCTTTAACTTAACAGTGAATGATTGTGTTCCAACACCTGTTGTATAAGTATGTCTTGGTGAAGTACCATTAGATATTGCGTTGTCACCAAAATCCCAATCATACGTTACTTTACCTTGTGTAAAGTTGGTTAAGTTGGTAAACTGAACTTCAGAACCAGCGCACTGATCTGCAAATTGGAAATCAACCTTTGGTTGAACACCAACATTTACAATTTGTGATTTTTCTGCAGAACAACCGTTTGATAAAACAGTATTTAATTTTACAATTTTAGGACCCACTGAGAACCATTGTTTCAATGGACTAGTAGCAGTTGATGAGTAACCATCACCAAAATCCCAAGTATAAGAAGGAGTTAAACCAGCAGGAACACCTGTTGTATTGGTGAATTGTGATGGCGTTAAGCTACATGCAAATGGGTATGTAAAGTTTGTTGCTGGAATTGCTTTTACTGTTACAGGGACAGTTACTGAATTGGCACAACCAAATTCTGAAATTACTTCTAATTTTACATTTTTAACACCTGGAGTTAAGAAATCGTATTGTGGATTTT
>JAQSCZ010000022.1 GCA_029945665.1 bacterium
GAGCTCACGAATGATTTATTGCCAAATCTTGGAAAAGTTCGGATCAGTGTGATATGGATTGACTAACTCTAATCGATAAAGCATTATGAAAAATGAACCAAACACTTACAGACATCAACCATCAACAAGAGAATACTTGATTGCATTGGCAAACTACCCGTACTTTACAAACTTACTAAACCCTGAAAACAAGCCTTACAAACAATTATTTTATTGGTTGAGATAAAAGGAGACCTATTTCAGCGAAGAACGTAGGAAGTTACCAAATATTAAAGAAATCGGAGAAGAGCTAAAGCTAGATTCGTCAAAAGTAACAAAACACATTAAAATGATTTATGATGACATTCATGAATTAAATGATAAACAACCAAATCTGTTTTGCTCTGCCGGTCATGAGATTTGTTTTCTTTCCTTCACTTATCTTGGGGATTATGCATATTTTAATTTAGGATTGAATACAATTCCAAGAAAAGGTGAATCATTCAGATTTCCATTTATCAGACCGAGAAATGGAGGAGATGCATTTTATGTTCAAGAGGTGGCCCATTCGATTGAAAAAGGAAAGCAAGAAATAAGCATTTACCTAACTCAGGAATATCCCAACACATATTTTCAATTATTAAAGGAAAAGGCCTATTTATGGAGGGATATCTCATTTTCAGAGTTGATAAGAGAAGGACCTTATGGTTTTGAGGACAAACTAATCAAATTGCATAACAGTTTATAATTCTTTATTACATTTATACTGTGTCAATAATTCCATCAAATTATTAGTTTCTAAATTTAACCTTGAATTTGTTTTTAACAATTGCAGCATTCAAGATTTAATAAAGTTCACTCCAAAAATCCGGCTTTATTTATATTGTTAATAATTGTGTGCTATTTGTTGACAAAAACCGTAGGTAGGCAAAATAATTAAAACTATATTTGTGTCAACCAATAAATAATTTGCCATGAATACATTTAATCACAAAATAACATTGCTGAGAGATATCTCGGGCTTTTCAATGAATGAGCTAGCTGAAAAAATTGGTGTTTCAAGACAAGCGATTTTTAAATATGAGAATGGTGACATGAAACCCGACAGTACTATTCTTATAAAATTAGCAAATGCTTTAGGTGTATCAACTGATTACTTTTTTCAAAATAATTCTTCTGGTCCAACAATTAAGCTAGCCAGTATAGCCCACAGAGAAAAGAACAAGGTTGAGGAGCAGGAATTTGAGAAGATAAAAAGAGAAACAATTGATTTCATATTGCGTTTAATTGATTTAGAGCAGATTGCTAATGCAAGACAGGAATTTAGCAATCCCCTAAGTGAAATTAGTATCAAGTCAAATAATGATATAGAGAAAGCGACCAAAGTATTAAGGAAAAAATGGAGCTTGGGAACGATGCCCATAGCAAATGTTGTTCAACTTTTGGAATCAAAAGGTATTAAAATTTTTGAAGTTGAAAAATCAAATAAGTTTGAGGGATTTGCTGCTTGGGTAGGTAGGATTCCAATAATTGTAATTAATTCTTCGATTCAAGAAGTTACCAGAGTAAGATTTACAACCCTCCATGAATTAGGCCATATACTATTAGACTTTTGTGAAAGCTTAGATGAAATTAGCATTGAAAGATTATGTGATGCATTTTCGAGTGAGCTATTATTTCCAAAGGAATTAGTAGTGATAGAACTCGGTGATACTAGAACAAAAATTAGTGTTGAAGAGCTAATATATGTTAAAAAAAAGTATGGATTTTCGATACAGGCAATAATCTTTTCGGCACTTAATGCTAATGTTATTAGTAAGACCACATATTTTTCATGGAAAAAGTTATACGACCAATGGTATAAAGAGGGCCGAGATTTTGGCAAATATGAAGCAAATGAATGTCCACAGCGATTTAATATGCTCTTATACAATTGTATTTCAGAGGATAAAATATCAATCGGAAAAGCATCAATTTTATCTAAACAAGATGAGAGTGAATTAAAGAAAAAGTATCAACTATTTGACAACCACATAACTGATTAAGAAAATGAATATAATTTGTAGAGATTTAGAAGATTTTAAAAAACTGTATGACAGGAAAATAATTCAATCGGCCATGTTATTGGGCGACTCTTTTTCATCTACAGATTTTGTTATGGATTCGTATAAGAACATTATTAATGAAATCGATATTAGTTGCATGACAATTAAATCATTTCCCAAAAATGAATTACTTGAAATAAATAAATTACACAATAAATTTAGTCAAAATCTATCCTTTACTGATTGTTCAATTTTACTCCTAGCAATAAACTCTGGAGGGTATGTATTGTCAAATGAAAATATAATTGCAAGAATATGTGCAATGTACCAAATAGTTACCTACACAACAGAAAATTACAGTTTAAATATAAAATTAAAAAAAACAGGATAATCATATAGCAAAAAACCAGGCGGGGAGCCTGGCTTAAAACTTCGTCGGTTTTAATTGTAATCTTTTATAGAAGGGCTCGCAACCCAAATCTATATCGGCAAAAATAGCTTTATTTTTGATATAAACAATAGCTTCATCCCCCCGCTTAAAAATTTCTTACATTAGAAGTATCTGTTAAAAGTTAGCAGATTAATTGTCATCCTTTAATGGTATTCCATTCAAAGTAGCTAGATAATTGCCTTGAAATAGGCAAAATTAAACAAGTCGTTAAACAAACAAACAAACAAACAAACAAAAACAAAAAAACAAAATGAATAAGTCTATTCAAATATTTCTCCATAGCGAGAATACAAAAGAACCCAAATTAGTGGATGTAGCAGAAAATGCTACTGTTGATCAAATTTGCATGAAAAACAATGAAGTTTTTCACAATCCTGATGATTCGGAAGTTAAATTTCTAGTATTTAATGAGGACGAGGATGCCCCAATAGAAAAGAAAATGGGCAAAATCGAAAATGGCAAACGCCCAAGGATACATTGTCATAGATGTAGCAAGGTTGATGTCAGCGTTAATTATATGGATAAAACAATTTCCTTATCCTCTTCTCCTTCATTTACAATTCATAAAATTCGGTTTAAAGCCGCAAAAGAATTAAATATCAGTGAAGCAGATGCTGCAGATTTAGTAATTATGTTTAATAATGAGGTTTTAAGCGACACAAGTCATATTGGCTCGTATGTCAGTTACCCTGACTGTAAAATCAAGTTATCCTTAGTACCTGATAAACGTGTAAATGGATGAGCATAGATTTATTAACGTTTAGAAAGGATTTAGAAGAAGCCAATTTTCAGATTGGAATTGACAAAGGCATGTGGAATGTTGCAGATGAAAATCTGCAATGCTCCACATGGCCTAAGGTCATAATTTGGATTAAAGCAGCTTCTAAGAATGATGGTCCGGAAAGGTACTATTTCAATTTTGACCTTACAGGATATCCGAATACAGCGCCAACATGCTGTCCTTGGAGTTCAGTAAAGGATGAAAGATTGCCGGATGAATTATGGCCAAAGGGAATCAAAGTTGTTTCTTCGGTATTTAATCCCGGTTGGAATAAGACTGCATTATATGCTCCATGTGATAGAGTAGCAATGATTGGGCATGAGAATTGGAAAAGTGAATTTCCGCATCTATGGTGGAATCCAAGTTTTACAATTGAAAAATATCTTAATTTTCTTTATAGAATACTTAACTCTTCAGATTATGCAAATTCCTAAATTAATTATACCTAAGAAGGTTTGGCAATGTCTCATTAAAGACTTAAAAGTTAAAGGCGAAGGTAAACGCGAAAGTGGAGCGTTCTTACTTGGGACGGATAATAACATTACTGAGTACATATGTTATGATACACTTTATTCAAAGTCATTTGAAAGTGGAATAATCGAATTTGAAAGTATAGGATACATACCCTTATGGGAATACTGCAAGAGGAACAAGTTGAAGGTTCTTGCTGATGTGCATACACATCCCTATCAATGGACTGGCCAAAGCACTCTTGACAAAGAACATCCAATGATTACAGAAGTTGGCCATTTTGGCCTTATTGTGCCACAATATGCATCCAAAAGAAACCAAGATTTAACTGGTGTTGGAATTTACGAATATCTAGGGAAATATAAATGGAGAACATGGAAAACTGAATCAGGAATTTTAACAATAAAATCCTAAAACAATGGAAATTACAGAAAACAATGCAAACAGACTTGCATTTGCCCTTATAGAGAAACATCAATTGTCCTATTCTGATGCAGAAAGCAACCTTTTAAATTTAAATTTAAATCTACAATGTGGTGAAAAAATAAAGGAATCTATTCCATTACAAGCGGCGATTTTAACTGCTATAAATACTGGAAAAAGAGCATTTTTAGGAGGTGTATTTATTAATTTACCTGATAATACTCCTTGCCTTGTCAATTGGCCTCAGAAACTAAACTTTAATGAGTTAGTTGAATTTTTAGGTGCAAAAATAAATAAGGAATTAGAATGCGACAATTTTTCATTGTACTTTGGATTGCCATGTATAAATAAAAATTCACTTAGAGTGGTTTGTGATAGTTGGAAAGGCGGGGTTTTAACACCTGATGATTCTTTTGTTTTTGAAGAAAATGGAAATCTCCCTTTAGGCGGAATATTAGCAGGAGCACTAGGTATTTGTCATGCTTTTTATAAGGCTTCCAATATTGATAATATTTGCGGAAATGAATCCTTTGGCTTGTCTTTACTTGATTTGGATGGTGAATGGAAAACTTGTCAAAATGAAGAACCAGAAATAATTTACCTTCCAAAAAACTATTGGATTTTAGGTTTAGGGCATTTAGGGCAAGCATACCTATGGAGTATAGGTTTATTACCATACCAAATGCATAAAAAGGTCAATTTTATTCTTCAGGATTATGATATTGTTAATGAAGCAAACTATTCTGCTGGCTTATTGTGTGAAATGGCCCACGACAAATTAAAAAAAACGAGAGTATGTGCTAACTGGCTTGAAGAAAGAGGGTTCATTACTTCAATTTCTGAAAGGATGTTTAATTCCAATACTGTTCGTATAGAGGATGAGCCATTTATAGCGTTATGCGGATTTGATTCTGGTAAATCAAGACTTGCACTTGAAAACGCTGGATTTGATTTAGTTGTTGAAGCCGGATTAGGAGGAAGACTTTCTAATTTTGATACTATTGTTATTCATACTTTTCCAAATGGTTCAAAACAACCTAATGAAATATGGACTTCTGACACTGCTGTCAATATAAATCCAAGCCTCTTAAATGCTTTTGAAGGCAACGAAATTTGCGGTATCTTACCAATTAAAATTGCTAGTAAATCTATTTCAGCTTCATTTGTAGGCGCATTTACTGGGGCAATTGTTATTGCAGAATTATTGAAAGGATTGCATGGAAAAAAACGAATAGATAAAGCTGTGATTTCAATGAGGAATCTGGATTATAAGAAAATTATTTATAATGAGATTAACTATACTACAGAAATGGCTAAAAATGGGTTTGAAGAGAATAAATAAACATAATGACTAATTAGCTTTTTTGAATATCCCTAATTTCGGAAAGCTATAACAAGTTTTGAATAAGTGAATAATTTGGCAATCAGACTGAAAGCCTCTATTTTTGAAGAAAAAGAAAGATTTGTCTTTTAATTAATCAATGATAGATAAAAAAAGCCTCTCAGAACGAGATATCTGCACTAAGTTTATTACACCTGCCGTTGAAAAATCTGGATGGAATACACATACCCAGTTATTAGAGGAGGTTTCCTTCACTGATGGCAAAATATATGTAAGGGGTAAGCTAACTGCCAGAGGCAATAAGAAACGGGCTGATTATATCCTTTATTACAAGCCCAACATTCCTATTGCAATTATTGAAGCCAAAGATAATAAGCATTCTGTAAGAGCAGGAATTCAACAGGCTTTGGACTATGCGCAAATATTAGATATTCCTTGTGTTTTCAGTAGCAATGGTGATGGTTTTTTATTTCATGATCGAACCGCAACAGACGGAAACATAGAAACAGAAATTGGAATTGATGACTTCCCTACTCCTGAACAACTTTGGGAAAAATACAAAAAGTACAAAGGTATTTCGACACCAACAGCTGAAAAGATTTCTTCACAAGATTATTACTTTGACGGAACAAGCCGAAAACCAAGATATTACCAACAAATTGCTGTAAACAGAACTGTTGAAGCCATTGCAAACGGACAAAACCGAATTATTTTGGTGATGGCAACAGGAACAGGAAAAACCTATACGGCTTTTCAAATCATTCACCGACTTTGGAAAAGCGGAGCAAAAAAACGGATTCTGTTTCTTGCCGACCGCAACGCTTTGATTGACCAAACTCGAAGAGGCGACTTCAAACATTTTAAAGATAAAATGACGGTGGTAAAACACCGCATGATTGATAAGAGTTATGAGATTTATTTGGCTTTGTATCAAGGCTTGTCAGGCACAGATGAAGATGCTAATGTGTACAAACAGTTTTCGCCTAACTTTTTTGACTTGATTGTTATTGACGAGTGCCACAGAGGAAGTGCCAAAGAAGATAGCAGTTGGAGAGAAATTTTATCGTACTTCAAAAATGCTACACATATTGGTTTGACAGCCACTCCAAAAGAGACCAAAGAAACCAGCAATACTGAATATTTTGGAGACCCTATTTATACGTATTCTTTGAAACAAGGTATTGACGATGGTTTCCTTGCTCCATATCGTGTGGTAAGAATTGGTTTAAATGTAGATGCCGAAGGTTGGCGGCCAGACAGAGGAAAAACCGATAAAGAAGGCAACGCAATTGAAGATAGAATATACAACCGCAAAGATTTTGACCGCAATTTGGTTATTGAAGAACGGACAGAATTAGTTGCAAAAAAACTCACAGAGTTTTTAAAAGGTTACGACCGCTTTGCAAAAACAATTGTTTTTTGTGTAGACATTGACCATGCTGAACGCATGAGAACTGCACTTGCAAAACAAAATGCTGATTTGGTTGCTGATAATTACAAATACATCATGCAAATAACTGGCGACAATGACGAAGGTAAACGTGAGTTAGACAACTTCATAAATCCCGAAGAAAAATATCCTGTAATTGCCACTACTTCCGAATTGATGACAACAGGCGTAGATGCACAAACGTGTAAAGTAATTGTATTGGATGCCAACATAAATTCAATGACCAAGTTCAAACAAATCATTGGACGTGGAACTCGTATCAATGAAGAATTTGGGAAACTCTTTTTTACCATTTTAGATTTTAGAAATGCAACAGATTTGTTTGCAGATAAAGATTTTGATGGTGACCCAATTCGTGTAAAACCAGTTTCGCAAGAAGAAGATTTATCATTGGTAGTTATCGAAGAAGAAGAAAACACAATTAAAGTTTTAGATGAAGCAACAGGCGAAGAAATTGTTTTTGAAAAAGCGAAAATCCGATATCCTGATGGTTCAAAATTAAACGGCAATTGGGTTGCAAGAGAACCAGATGCAAAAAGAGAAAAGATATATGTAAACGGTGTTGATGTTTCCGTTTTAGTAAGCCGAGAAATGTATTTCGACCAACATGGCAAGCCTATTACAACAAGTTTAAAAGACCATACAAAAGAAATCATCAAAGAAAAATTTGGTTCGTTGGATGCCTTTTTAAATAAATGGAATGCCACCGATCGCAAAGAAGCAATAATTACTGAATTGCAAGAACAAGGTGTAATGGTGGAAGCCCTTTATGAGTCTGTAGACAAGCAAGTAGATTTATTTGACTTAATTTGTCATGTCGCATTTGATCAACCACCTATGACCCGTAAGGAAAGAGCAAACAATGTAAGGAAGCGAAACTACTTTACAAAATATAGCGAACAAGCAAAAAAAGTTTTAGAAGCATTGCTAGACAAATATGCAGACGAAGGTATTAGTAATATTGAAAGTATTGAAGTGTTAAGAGTAAATCCATTTGACGAATTTGGTTCACCGACTGAAATTATCCATGAGTTTGGAAACAAAGAGAAATATTTGCAAGCAGTAAAAGAATTGGAGAAGGAATTATATAAAGTAGCAGAATGAATGAAGCATCGAAAGAAATTAGTGAATCAGATTTGATTAATTTATTAAATGATATTCACTTTGATCGAATTGAACTTGGGTTAAGAAAAGTTAATTTCTTTGATATCCTTCAGATATCGAAAGCAGAGATTAGGCACTCGAATTTTTTAGGATGGTTATTTGACCCCAATGAAGCACATGGTCTTAAGGAATTAGTTTTGAAGAGAACACTAAGGGATATTTTTTCAGATGAAAGAGCGGTTGGGTTGAATGCCCTCGATGCAGATTCAATTGATTATAGAAATGTGGAAATTAAGCGCGAATGGCAAAATATTGATTTGTTGATTCTGATAGATGGAAAGATAATTTGCATAGAAAACAAAGTTGATTCAAAGGAACATTCAAATCAATTAAATAGATATAAGAAGATTGTCCAAGATAATTTTCCTAAACGACAAATTGTATTTGTATTTTTAACTCCACAAGGTGATTTGCCTCAAGATGTCAATATTGGTTACATTCCTTATTCTTATGTAAGATTTAATGAGAATCTTGAAAAGTTGATGGAAATTTACGGAAATACTCTGAATCAAAAGATTCAAAATTATATTAACGATTACATTTCAGTATTAAAAAGAAATATTATGAAAAATGATTATTTAAATGAACTTGCTATAAAATTATATAAAAGTCATAAAACCACGCTAAATTTTATTTTTGAAAATATGCCTGATTTAGAGCAGGAAATTCACGAATTGTTTGAGCAAAAAGTTATTGAATCAGGTTGGGTTTTAGGCAGCAGAAACAAGGGTTATGTAAGATTTTTGACGCCATCATTAAATAATATAATACCGCGATACGATTCAAATAATGGATGGCCTTTAAGAGAGGCATTTTTATTTGAAATTGACTTCTTCTGGACAAGTAAGAATGCATTAAATATTAAAACCATTATATCTCCCGGGGAGGATACTAAACGGGATATCTTAAAAGATGTATTATCAAAAGTTGAAGGGGCACAAAAGCCTTATGGCGAAAAATGGATAAGCCATTTTATTTTAAAGAAGAAATTCGAATTTGAGAAAATGAATGAACTTGACGAAATGGAAAGGATGACTAAAATAAATTCGATTTGGTCTGATGTTGAAGAATTGGTAAATAAGGTTGAAACAGCTATATTAAATGATGGGAGAATGTCAAAATAACAAATGAGCAACATTTCAGGTATCATAAAAAGCATACAAAATATCATGTGGCAGGATACTGGCCTCAATGGTGATGCACAAAGGATAGAACAATTGGGTTGGATGCTTTTTTTGAAAATATTTTCAGATAAAGACAAAGAATTGGAATTACTAGACGACAAATACACATCGCCTATTCCCGATAAATTCCATTGGGTAAAAGAAAAAGGCAATTGGGCAGGTGATGATGAAGGAATGACAGGCGATGAATTGTTAGAGTTTGTGGATAGACAATTGTTTCCTGCATTACGCAATTTAGATTTAAGCACAGGGAACCAACGAGCCGTGATTGTTCGTGAAGTATTTGAAGGCAACAACAACTATATGAAAAGCGGGATCAATATTCGTAAGGTGTTGAATAAGCTGAACGAAATTGATTTTAACATTGCCAAAGACCGCCACGCTTTTGGAGAACTGTACGAAACCATTTTAAAAGAATTACAAAGTGCTGGCAAGAGTGGTGAGTTTTATACACCAAGAGCCATTACACAATTTATTACAGAAACCATTAATCCGCAATTGCGTGAAAAAATATTAGACCCTGCTTGCGGAACAGGTGGCTATTTAACATGTGCCATTGAACATTTAAAAGCGCAAGCCAAAAATGTAGAACAGCGCAAAAGCATAGAACAAAACATTGCAGGCTGGGAATACAAACCTTTGCCGTATTTGTTGGCAACTACCAATTTAATTTTACACGACATTGAAATTCCCAGCATTAAATTTGGTGATGCTTTAGATCAGCCATTAAGCAACTTTACCGAAAAGCACCGAGTAAATGTAATATTGGCAAACCCTCCATTTGGTGGCATTGTAGCCAACAACAATGAAACTAATTTTCCGCAGACCTACCGTACAAAAGAAAGTGCCGACTTGTTTTTAATCTTAATGATTCATTTGCTAAAGCAAGACGGACGAGCAGGAATTGTTTTGCCCGATGGCAGTTTAACAGGCGATGGTGTAAAACAACGCATACGCCAAAAATTATTGGAAGATTGTAACCTGCACACCATTATCCGTTTACCAAATTCGGTTTTCCAACCTTATGCAACGGTTGCAACCAACTTGTTGTTTTTTGACAAAGGCAAACCAACAAAGGACATTTGGTATTACGAACACCGTATGCCCGAAGGATATAAAGCCTACAACAAAACAAGGCCGATACAAGCCAAAGAATTTGAACCAATTACAAAATGGTGGAATAAACGCAAAGAGAGTGATATTGCCTGGAAAGTAAATATTAAAACCATTATTGAAAGAGGTTATGATTTGGATATAAAAAACCCAACAAAGCCTGAGGAAGAAAAAGAATATAATAGTGCAGAACTAATGGAGATGCTAAATGCTTCTTTTGATAAAAGCCATAAATTATTGAACCAACTAAAACAAGCTGTGAAATGAGTTGGAAGAGAGTAAAATTGGGAGATATTTTAACCGAAAGTAAAATCGTTTCAGAATATCCAAATCCAGACCGCAGAATAACTGTAAGGTTGAAAGTGCTAGGTGTTGAGAAAAGAGGATTAGAAAATGAAGTTGAAGGAGCAACTAAACAATATGTTAGAAAAACAGGACAGTTCATTTATGGGAAACAAAATTTTCATAAGGGAGCATTTGGAATTGTACCTCCCGAATTAGATGGATTTGAAAGTAGTTCTGATTTGCCTGCATTTGACGTTGATAAATCTTGTTTGCCAGAATTTATTTTTTACTTTTTTAAACAAGGTAATTTCTACTTAGAACTTTCTAAAATTGCTTCTGGCGTTGCAACACAACGCATTAATACAACTCAACTATTTGAATTAGAATTATTACTACCTGATATTAAAACTCAAAGACAATTAATTTTAAATATTCAGTTATTAGAGAAAAATGGTTCGCAGATTTCCACCGAACTCACCCACCAACTCTCTTTAGTAAAAAAACTCCGTCAGCAATTATTGCAAGATGCTGTGCAAGGGAAATTGGTGGAGCAAAATAAAAAAGACGAACCAGCAAGCGAATTGCTTAAAAAGATAAAAGCAGAAAAAGAAAAACTCATTGCAGAAAAGAAGCTAAAAAAAGAAAAGGAATTAGCACCCATCAAACCCGAGGAAATCCCTTTTGACATACCCGAAAGTTGGGTTTGGTGCAGATTGGGGGAAATGTTTGAAATTGTTAGAGGCTCATCTCCTAGACCAAAGGGAGACCCAAAATATTGGTCAAAAGAAAGTACACCCTTTCATTGGATTACTATTGCAGATTTTACTCCTTATGGAATTAATGGAAATCTTTGCGACACTAAAGGATTTCTTACCGAAGAAGGCTCAAAAAAAAGTCGAATAGTGAAAATAGGCGATTTGTTAGTTGCCTGTAGTGGTGTTGGAAGCGTAGGACGTTCAATTCATACTAGTATTGATGGATTCATTTATGATGGCATATTAGCAATAAGAAGTATACCCAATGAATCACTAAAAGAATTAGTCAAACATTTTTTAAAATATAAAGAGGAACAAATTTATTCAGTTGCTTCTGGTGCAAACTGGCTTAATATCAATATTGAGATTTTAAGTAATTATATTTTTCCGCTGCCACCATTGTCCGAACAAAAACGTATACTTGAAAAATTAGATGAATTGATGCAGTATTGCAATGAGTTGGAAGCAAGTATTAAAGAAAGTGAAACACAAAATGAAAAATTATTGCAACAGGTTTTGAGAGAGGCTTTGAGGAAAGAATTAAAATCTGTTTAATACTATGACAAACAAGGAAGTTGCACATATATTTATTGATGAATTTGGAACCAATGTTTATATTGCTGACAACCCAACTGTTACAAGTCATTTTGTTTATGCTTCTTTAATTATTCCAGAATCAAAACTTGCAACAGCACGAAAAATTAGACAAGATTTAGCAGATAAATACCATCAGGGAACTGCATTTTCTTCCAAAGAATTTGACAAAAAAGATAAAAAAAAATCACTTCAAAAAAGAATTGATTTTTTAAATGACCTAGTTAAAATGTTGGATTTTACAGTTGATATTCTTGTTATTGACAAAAAAGCAATTGATGGAGATGGTCTTAAATTTAAAGAGATATTCTACAAGTATTTTCAAGGCTTGTTTGTAAAAAAGTATAATAATAGATTTGAATCTTTTCACATTAATGCGGATAATATTGGATCCACCGAGTATGGAATAGAACTTTCGAAATATATTAATAAAAACAACATTGAACGTGACTTATTTAATCCTGAAAGATTTTTCAGATTAAAAGATGATAAAATTGAAGAACCTATTCTTCAATTAATTGATATGATTTGTGGCTCTCTAGGAAAATTTTATTCTTCAAGCCATTTTAATCAACATTCTCAAAATATTTACGACATTTTACATACTAGAATATCATGTGAGTACTTTCCAAAGTTCGAGGTGGCTAACACATTCAAATTGAGTAATATTGAATTGGATAATAAAATTAGAGAAATTTCATTAGCATCCGTTGATCCAGAAAAGATTAAATTGAAAGATAATCAAATAGCAAAAAGACTTGTTGAATATCTACAATCTCACTACAAATCAAATCCAAAAAGATTTATTCAGACATATGAAATTCAAGAGTATTTGAGAAATTTTGAACCTGATATTAGTACAGAAAAAATCAGACGATTGGTTCGAGATTTAAGATATGAAGGCGCATTTATTATAAGTGTTTCACAGCAAAATGGGTATAAAATTGCCTTTGATTCTTCTGATATTTTTGAGTATTTTACTCATTATTCAAATTATTTTATTCCTATGCTTCAAAAAATAAAAATCATTAATCAAGAAATAGCAAAAGATTCGTTTAATGAATTTAATATACTTGAGAAGGATGAAACTTTTATACTTTTCAAGAAACTCTTGTCAGTTATCGATTAATTGCTTTTAAGTTAAAATAGAATATCTAAAAATAAATTAAAATATTGTAATGGTAAATGTCAAAATAGAACATATTTCAGTTGAATCTGAATCAATTAATCCCGCTTTATCAATTAACATATTAGTTGAATGTAATTTTTTAACAGAATCTCCTATCTCGGTCAGTGGCACTTTATCTGTTGATGGAAAGGTTGTTTCATATTTGACTGAATTGAAATATTTTGACCGAGGCTACACAGAATTAGCAATTTTAGGAGAAGAACAAGTTGTAAAAATAAACTCTGGGAATAGATTAAATATTTATCAAACTAATTTAACAGCTTTACTTTCACCGATTGCAATTGATTGGATTGAGAAATCAAGAGAAAAAGAAAGAGAAAAATCTGTCAATCTAAGTTTTGAATTTGCAGTTAGATATATTGAAATGACTGCAAAATCGAATAGACTTTATGGCACGAATCCCCCTTTTCAAAGAATTAAACAATCAAAGGAATTCAGAAGCTATATTATTAGCCAAAGTGATTGGATAAATAGATTTTACAATTATATAGGTGCAGGCAAGTTTATACTAGTCGAATTACCTTTAATCGGAGAAGCATCGACTATTCCTTTATGGAAGGACCTTACAAATGAATTATATGGTAATATTCAAGAAATGGATTCCAAAGTAAAAATCGGAGATTGGCAGTCAGTTATTGTGGTTTCGAGAAAATTCTTTGAAAATATAAAAATTGGAGATAACAAAGCTGGAAACAAAAAATTTAGAGATGATTTTAACCAAAAGTTAAAGCAATTAAATCATGATGATGAAGGCATAAAAAATCTTCATGATGCAATTTGGCAATTGTTTGAGTTTTCCTCAAAATTTATTCATACCAAAAATAAAACTGGAGAGCTTAAACAGATTCCCACTGCTAATAAAGAAGATGCCTATCTTGTTTATTCACTTTCTATATGTCTGTATAATATCTTGATTAGAAATATTAAATAACCTCTTAATAAATTAAAATGGAAATTGAAATTAAATCGGAATTGTTGTCAATTTTTAACATCCTTTATAATGCAGGTCAGATAAAAATTCCAGACTCAAATATAATACAGGAATGGAATTATGTTTTAAAACTTTGGATTGAAGATCACGAGATGACACTTTTTGCTAGAAAGGGCGGTGAGACAAGGGGTTCAATTGTAAATAACAATTTCAATAGACGAATTATAACTACGGATAATACTCCCGCACATTGGGTTTTTAAAACAATAGTAATGGATAAAAGCAGACCGAATAAAGACTTTATTAAAAAGACAATTCAAGAAAATAATTTTCCTATTTCTTTTGTTAAAAAAAGATCCGACATTCACCTTATAGGCAAAATGGTCGATCCTAGCATAAGAAGCCTTAATGTTGAATGGAAACTTGCCCATATCAATAAAATTGCATTATCACGTTCTACAAACAAAACAATTAGTGATTATGAAGAACATCATTTTAAATTTCTTTCATTAGACAATATATATCTAATAGACAAAAGGTATTCTGGAATTGCAGAAATTGCAGAGTTTAATGAGATAGTTAAAAATCATAAAAAAGCTCTCTAGCAGAAAAGTTCTAATGTGCTTTTCATTTTCTTTTAATTAGGTAGTTTGTCGCTTTTTGTTCAATTTCATCAATACTCATTCTTCGATTTTGCATTACCCAATTATCAATCTCAATTTTCTTAAAATAGACCCTTTTTCCACGCTTATAATTTGGTATTTCCTGTTTATGAATCAATCCATATATAGTTGACTTCGACAATGTAAGATATTCTGCGGTTTGCTGTATATTAAAAAGCTCAATATTATCTTTGAGTTTGACTGGTTCGAGTGTGATGGCGGATAATATTTCCTGAAGTAATAATTCAATTACTTCTAATCGTTGGTTAATAATTTCAAAAGGATTCTCCATAAAAAAATTTGATTTAATCTAGTGAAAATAAAATTTGCTTATGTTAAACTGTAAAATATCCTCCTTTAGCTAATTCAATAATAAGTTTTCTGAAATTTGGATCCTTATCATGAATCGCCTTTTTTCTCATCATCTTTACTTCATTTGCGGTTTGCGGACTATAAAACCCATATTTTTCCATAATTTCGGTTAGCTTTTGCATATCTTGAACTTGGCCAATAAATTCATCAGCATATTTTACATTTTCACTGCTAAAGGCTTCATATTTTATTTTATCTTTTAGATATTTGGTTATTGTTCCGGGCTTACCCAATATCCAATCCTCAGAACCTTTGTCTACACCTCTATTAACATTAATCGCAAACCAATTGTCTCTTTCCTGACGAAACAGATGTGTATCAATACTATCAACTGTATTTGGAAATATTACCAAATAGTGCTGATTATCTAAAGGCAATTCAATCATATTAGTTGGATCAAAAACATCAAATTTATGCAATTCTATACTATGAATTATTACTGGATTATCAGAGGAAATTAATTCTACATCTCCATTGATTTTATATACAGTAAGTCCTGCCTCTTGTTTGAAATTTACAAATTCATGCCATTCCTTAAGATGATTTTGCAGAAAATTAAACTTATTCTTTATTTTATAATGTTCTAAAATACTTTCAACATTATCAACATGAAAGTCAAGTTCAAATTCTTGATGTGTAAATTTTACATTTCCTTTTTTATCACAATGACGAGTCATTGCATATTTAATAATCGCCTTAATCCTTGATGAATTAATATTTAAGAACTTTGGGGTTCGAAAAAACAAACTCAATGTGGTCATCAGTATTTTTTTTCTTTCCTCCTTTGTTAATCGCATTTTGTCTGGCGATGTTAGCATTTGATATACTTCAGGATAAACTCCGTCTACTTCATTTGCATAGTATCTCTCTATTTTATATTTGTCATCACCTTCAATATGCGGAATAGTATATAAGTTCTTATTAACGCATATATCTTTTGTACTTAAAAGTTTTGACCTTGGAATTTCTTCATTCTTCAATTTTCCTTCTACCCAATGTTTCCCATTTTCTACTACAGCAAAATTGTTAAGGTAAGATCTTGGGATGAAGTGTTGATGTGTTGGTCCAGACATAGCATTATAAATATTAAAATCAATTTTATTGCAATAGCTAGACCAAATCAACTTAAATGTCAAATTGTCTCTCAATGGAAATTTATTTTCAAAGGTAATAGACGAGTTTATTGAATTTAAACTATTCATCCCCTTAAACATCCCCTCATAAAAATTAATTTAATTAAAATGGCTGTAAATCAATTGATTACAGCCATTTTACAGTGATCCCAACAGGATTCGAACCTGTGACCTACAGATTAGAAATCTGTTGCTCTATCCAGCTGAGCTATAGGACCATGCTCTTAAATTAAAAAATCCGTCCGCCTCAGGCGGACGGATTTTTCTGTTGTCGGGGTGGCAGGATTTGAACCTACGACCTTCTGCTCCCAAAGCAGACGCGATACCGGGCTACGCTACACCCCGAAAGTGTTTTTTAAGAACTGGGCTGCAAAAGTACAATTTTATTTTACTTATGCAAATTCTTTTTTAAAATATCTGTTTTTAGAGAGACTTAATGGTCTTTTACCCTCCTGATAATAAAAAACACTTTCTTTTGAGGATTACTGCATGATTCCAATGCGATGGCCTGCAGTGAAGCGTGATAACCCCTGCAACGCAGTGTTTTTATTTTAATCCGGCAAGCGCGCAAGCGCTCCTATCTAACTAAATCCTTTCTTTCGAATGGGGTAATCACTGCTTCAGTGCGGTGAGGGAGGGGTTATTGCATGATCCCAATTGGAGGGTCCTGCAATAAAGTATAGACAACCTTGCTTCGCAAGGTTATTTTTGTTTTTTATTTTGGGCAAATTCGCAAGCGATTTGCCCAACTAAAAACAAAAAACCCTTTTCGTTAGAAAAGGGTTGTCTATACTTTGTTGCGGTGAGGGAGGGATTCGAACCCTCGGTACAGTTACCCGTACGACAGTTTAGCAAACTGTTCCTTTCGGCCTCTCAGGCACCTCACCCTTTTTAAGGGATTGCAAAAGTAAGATTTTTATCAAAAAAACAAAAAGTATTTTTTAATTAAATGTTTCCAAATGCTTTTAAACGAATTTTTGAACATTTTTTTTTAAGTCTTTTGTTGGCTTGTAATAAGTTATAACCACAACTAGACAATGCTGCACATCCTGTAGATTAAAATGCTAAATCGTGTGCGTTTTATTTCTTTTTTCTTTGTAATATTGAACTTTATTTCCCCTTATTTATAATGAACTACAAGGATTGTTTAAAATTTCGAGATATCAAGACTTATGGCAGCACTGAATGGTTGGCCAATAATGCTAAAAAATACCGCTCTGTTTTCGATGAACAGGAAGCTTCTTATGTTTACTGCGAATTTTCGTTTTTTAATAAAAAGTATGACGAAGAGAACTGGGACCTTAAACTTAAACTTAAATGTTTAAACGAGCAGGACGAGGAAATATGTGAACTAAATTGCGATCGTCCAATTGATAAACGCGATAATATTGTTTTTGTGCGTGAAGGATGGGGTGTTAAAACACCGAGTACTTATTGGAAATCAGGTGTCTACCGCTGGGAAGCCTTTATCGAAGATGAGCTTATTGGTTCAAAAAGTTTCTATATTGAACGCCAAGGTCTCGTGCGCAATGGCATCAATCCATACTTTAAAGTTGAAGCTGTAAAGTTATATGAAGGTCCTGATGCCAACATGGTACAAGGTGAACGCAAATATTACGTCGGCTTTAACGCGCTTAGTACACGCTATATTTGGATTGAAATAAATTCCAAAAATTTGGTTCGTAAGAGTACCGACTGGGCTTGCGAATTGACCTTCAATTACAAAACATCCTCAGGACATTTAAAAGGCTCTGCTTCTAAATTGTTTTTTGTAAAGCCTGATGAAGATTTCTTTAATACTACTGTTGGTTGGGGTAGCGATATGTTAGGCACTTGGGGCCGCGGTCGTTATTATATCGAAGTGGTTTTTATGGATGAATTGGTGGCCAGTGTGCCATTCGAAGTAAGCGATGATTATATCGAAGCAGTTGAGGAAGACTTTATTCCTTTGGTGCAAACAGGTTTTTATTTCGATGCAGATTTCGATTTGTTAGATGATGATTTGGATGGCGAACCTTCTGAGAAGTCCGAGAGTGCAGGACCAGCAATACCTGATTCATACGAAAATGTGATGAAGGATTTAGATAGCATGGTGGGTTTGGATTCAATTAAAGACAAAGTAAAAGAATACACGAGTTATCTTAAATTTTTAGCATTAAGAAAAGAAAAGGGCTTGGCTGATGATGAACACATCAATTTGCACGCTGTTTTCAAAGGTAATCCTGGTACTGGTAAAACCACTGTAGCCCGTATGTTGGGTCGTATTTATAAAGAATTGGGCTTATTGAAAAAAGGCCATGTGCATGAAGTGGATAGAGGTGATTTAGTCGCTGAATTTATTGGTCAAACAGCCCCAAAAACCAAGGAAGCAATTAAGAAAGCGAAGGATGGGATTCTATTCATTGATGAAGCTTATTCACTGGCACGCAAAGATGACGATAGCAAAGATTTCGGTAAGGAGGCCATTGAAATATTATTAAAAGAATTAAGTGATGCCAATGATATTGCCATAATTGTAGCTGGTTATCCTGCTGAGATGGATATTTTTATGGAATCGAATCCAGGGTTGAAATCAAGGTTCACAATGACCTACGATTTTCCCGATTATGTGCCACAAGAATTGGCGCAGATAGCCACTTTTGCCTGCGAAAAACGCGGCGTGAAATTGAGTAAAGAAGCCATTGATGCTTTATACAAACATTTAGTTTCGAACTACCGTGAGCGCGATAAGTTTTTTGGCAATGCCCGCATGGTTAACTCATTAATAGATGAATTTAAAATGAATCTTGGTTTAAGAGTTATGAAAACCAAAGATCCTAAAAAATTGACAATCGAGAGTTTAAGTACCATCGAAAAAGAGGATGTAGACAGAACATACCTAGAGCATAAAGGTAAGCTTGCAGATATTCCGATTGATGAAGATTTATTGAAAGAATCTACGAGTAAATTAAAAAAATTAACTGGGTTACAATCTGTTAAACATGACATTGATGAATTGATTAAATTAGTGCGTTTTTATAAAGAGTCGGGCAAAAATCCGAGAGAAATATTCTCATTGCACTCCGTATTTTTAGGAAATCCTGGTACTGGTAAAACAACGGTAGCCCGTATTTTGGCGCAGATTTATAAAGCCCTTGGAATTCTTGAGCGCGGCCATTTGGTTGAATGCGATAGACAATCCATGGTTGGTGGGTATATTGGTCAGACCGCCATTAAAACTGCTGAGATAATTGAGAAAGCCATGGGTGGCGTTTTGTTTATAGATGAAGCCTATGCACTAACAGAAGGTGGCGGCAATGATTACGGTCGCGAAGCAGTTGAAGCATTGTTAAAAAGAATGGAAGACCAACGCGGCAAATTCATCGTAATAGCTGCTGGTTATACTCAAAATATGGAGCGTTTCTTAGAAGCCAATCCTGGCTTAAAATCGCGTTTCGATAGAACCTTTAATTTCGAAGACTTTAAACCAGATGATTTATTTGATATTGCCTTGCAACAGTTGGCCGATCATAATATTACGCCAGATGAAGAAACAAGTATTCATTTAAAAACTTACATCACATACATGTACGAAAAACGCGATAAGTTTTTTGGAAATGGAAGAGCGGTTAGAAAAGTAGTAGAAGAAGCTGTTAAAAATCAACACTTGCGCTTGAGTGAATTGCCTAAAACAAAAAGAACACCTAAGGTTGTAGGTGCGCTCACCTTGGCTGATGTTTTAGAATTTAAGGCAGATAATATTCCAACACAAAGAACTGGTATAGGCTTTAAAATAAATTAATGCTACCTCTCGACCTGTCTCCCATAGCCATTGCCTTACTAGCGGGGCTTGTTATATTTGTGATTATACAATTGGTTTATCACTTGGTTGTTTTTGGAAAATTATTAAGTGTGACAAAAAGGCCCGATTATGATGGAAAATGGCAACCAGTTAGTATCATTGTTTGCGCGCAAAGTGAATTTGATAATTTGCAATTATTGGTGCCTGCATTGTTGAATCAGCAGTACAGTGATTTTGAAATCGTATTGGTTGATGATGCCAGTTGGGACAAAACGACTTCTTATTTCGAAACTTTGCAAATTGAAGAACCACGTATAAAATCGGTTTTTATCACCGATGATATGAAGAAGAATACAAAAGGTAAAAAGTTGGCACTGACTCTTGGTATTAAAGCTGCCAAACACGAGTTGCTATTATTTACAGATGCCGATTGTCTTCCAAATTCAGAGCATTGGGTTACAGAGATGGTTAAACCATACCATACCGAACCTAATACCCAAATTGTATTGGGATATTCACCCTTTGCAAAACGCAATTCGTTAGTCAATTTATTTGCCCAAATGGAAAATATTTTAACAGCTTGTTCTTATTTTGGTTATGCTATGAATCACAATCCATACATGGGCGTTGGCAGAAATTTAAGTTATAAGAAGTCCTTATTCTTTAGTGTGAAAGGTTTTGCAAATCACCATCACATTGCCTCTGGTGATGATGATTTGTTTATTCAAGATGCAGCGACTGCGCAAAACACAGCGGTATGTATAGATCCCAAAGCCTTTGTAAATACCTATTCTAAAAAAAGTTTTGGAGAATGGTATAATCAAAAGGTAAGACATAACTATGTTGGAAAGTATTACAAAAGAAAGCACCGAACGCAATTGGGCTTATTTGCAATTACCCATGCTTTGCAATGGTTGTTTCTGATTGCATGTATTATATATGAGCCTACCCGTTATTGGAGTTTGATATTTTGGGCTCTGATTTGGTTGGTTAAAGTTCCATTGATGTATAAAATATTCAAGAAATTAAAACGCAGCAACTACGCATTCTGGTTGCCTATATTTGACTTCATCTATGTCTTTTATAATTTGGTATTTGGAGCCGTTGCAACTTTTGGCAAACAGAAAAAATGGTAAGCGCTGAAATTATATATCAATATTTTCCAAATTTAAGTGAGCATCAAAAAGCTCAGTTTGAAAAATTATATCCTTTATACGAGGCATGGAATGCTAAAATAAACGTGATATCGCGAAAGGATATCGAAGAATTGTATATACACCACGTATTGCATGCACTGTCGATTGCTAAATTAGTGAATTTTAAAAATGTGCATTCTATTTTAGATATCGGCACAGGAGGTGGTTTCCCTGGTATACCGTTGGCTATATTGTTCCCAGATATACAATTTCATTTGGTAGATTCGATTGGCAAGAAAATTACGGTTGTTCAAGCTGTTGCCGATGATTTGGGGTTAACAAATGTTAACGCAGAGCAAGCTAGGGCCGAGCAGATAGTGGGTAAGTATGATATTGTGATGTGTCGTGCGGTTACACAATTGATAGAGTTTTATGGTTGGATAGCAAAGAATTTGAAACCCGATTCTGAGGTAGTATGTCTAAAGGGGGGCGATTTGCATGATGAGATACAGATATTTAAATCGGCTTTTAGAAACAAAAAAGTGAAAGAATATTTTATTTCTAGCCTTTTCGAGCATCCATTTTTTGAAACCAAGAAATTGGTATTGGTCAGGTAGAAAAAAAAATAAATTCAACAAATATCCAAAACAGGGGCTCTTTATGGCTATATTGCTGTATGTTTGAGTTTGAAAATCAATTCATTTTTGAAACTTAACTAGCTGAAAAAAACCTTCTTAAAAAAAATTTGGCATTTAAGCGTAAAAAATGGTTATTTGCACCAACCAAAAATTTAAAAATCATGTCAGAAGTAGCAGCAAAAGTAAAGTCAATAATCGTTGACAAATTAGGTGTAGAAGAAAGTGAAGTAACGCCTGAAGCAAGTTTCACCAACGATTTAGGTGCAGATTCATTAGATACAGTTGAATTGATCATGGAATTCGAAAAAGAATTCAATATTGCAATTCCTGATGAGCAGGCAGAAAAAATCGGTACTGTAGGTGATGCAATTACTTACATCGAAAACAATTCAAAGTAATTTATTAAATATCCTAAACCATTTACATGCAACTAAAACGTGTAGTAGTTACAGGATTGGGTGCGCTTACCCCGTTGGGCAATAACGTTCAGGATTACTGGACCGGATTGGCTAACGGAGTGAGTGGTGCCGATATGATTACGCAGTTTGATACCACCAAGTTTAAATCAAAATTTGCTTGTGAGGTAAAGAACTTCAATCCTGAAAATTTTATGGAGCGAAAAGAGGCCCGTAAAATGGACCGTTTCGCGCAGTTTGCTTCTGTTACTACAGACCAAGCTATTCTTGATTCAGGTATTGATTTAGGAAAAATCAATAAGACAAAAATAGGTGTTATCTGGGGCTCTGGTATTGGCGGACTAACTTCGTTTTTCAACGAAAGTGCCGATTATGCTAGAGGTGACGGTACGCCTCGTTTCTCACCATTCTTTATTACCAAAATGATATCCGATATCGCTGGTGGTTTAGTGAGTATAAAATATGGTTTTGGTGGTCCCAATTATACCACTGTTTCTGCATGCGCATCTAGTAATAACGCCCTAATAGATGCATACACCATGATACAATTGGGTAAAAGTCCAATGATTATCACAGGTGGTTCCGAAGCATGTGTTAACGAGCCTGCCGTTGGCGGTTTCGTTACAATGAAGGCGCTAAGCGAAAGAAACGATAGTCCCCAAACTGCATCAAGACCTTTTGACAAAGACAGAGATGGTTTTGTTTTAGGTGAAGGTTCAGGTGCCTTGGTTCTCGAAGAATTAGAACATGCCAAAGCAAGGGGCGCTAAAATTTATTGCGAAATAGTTGGTACTGGAATGAGTGCCGATGCATACCACATGACCGCTCCACATCCTGAAGGATTGGGTGTTATCAATGTTCTTAACTGGGCATTGGAAGACGCAAACTTAAAACCTTCTGATGTTGATTATATTAATGTTCACGGTACTTCTACACCTTTGGGTGATGTTGCCGAACTAAAAGCCATACAAGCGGTGTTTAAAGAAGATGCTTATGGATTGAACATTAGCTCAACCAAATCAATGACTGGTCACCTTTTAGGAGGTGCTGGTGCTATTGAGGCGGTAGCTTCTATTATGGCGATGCAAAATAATTTGGTGCCGCCTACTATTAATCATTTTACCGACGACGAAAATATAGATTCAAAATTGAATTTGACATTCAATGTGGCTCAGAAAAAACAAATTGATATTGCAATAAGCAATACCTTTGGATTTGGAGGGCACAATGCATCTGTTATTTTTAAGCGTTACAACGGTTAATCATTAATAGTATCCTCTAATCCCATTTTAAAAAGTGCTGAGACGTTTATATTGTCTAAAATTTTCCCGCAATAAAGCACTTTACCAAAAGCTATACAATGTATTGGGTTTTTGCCCTACGCGTTTGTCTCTTTATGAAATTGCTTTAACTCATCATTCTTATAAACACAATCACCGCAAGGTAGATAAGCAAAGTAACAACGAGCGGTTGGAGTTTCTTGGCGATTCGGTTTTGGGCTTTATCATTGCCGAAAAATTATACAATTTATTCCCTTATAAAAATGAAGGGTTTCTAACAGAAATGCGTTCAAAGGTGGTAAGCCGACAGAAGCTTAATTTCCTAGGAAAAAAAATGGGGTTGCAACAACTTATTAAATTTGATAAAGTATTAGCTTATAACAATACTTTTATGGAAACTATTTGTGGCAACGCGCTCGAAGCATTGGTAGGCGCTATATACATGGACAAAGGGTTTAAATTTACCCAGCGTTTTATATTAAATAAAATGATTGGTCTTCACATAGATATAAAAGCTTTAGTAGAAGATGAATTGAGTTACAAAGCGCGTCTAGTAAAGTGGGGGCAAAAGGAAAGAAAGAAAATTACTTTTGTAATAAAAAACATGGAGATTGTAAATAAACGGAAGCTTTACGAAGTGGCAATTGTAATAGATGAAGAAGAGTTAATGGTAACCCGCAATCACTCGAAGAAAACAGCAGAAGAACAGGCCAGTGAAAGGCTTTGCAATCAAATGTCGATTTAAAAAAGATTTAACTTACACCCAGTAATTGCTAAATTATTTTGGCTTACAATAAACTGTATTTTAAATATCGCTCAGTGCTAATCTCTTTATCCAATGGAATGCCATTAATTAAATGGTTAGTCATTAGTGTGCTGTAATAGGGCACCAATGCAACGCCTTTCGATCCAAGACCATTGAATACAAATGCATTCGTATAGGGTTTTAAAGCCCCTAGTATGGGTCTTCTGTCGCCACTCGAAGGTCGCACACCAGCATAATGATCGATAATCTCATAGCTGCCTTTAAAGAATTTTTCGAGTTTGGTTACGATTTCTTTTTTACCTGCTTCTGTTGGCGTTTCATCCAGCGTATCCCACGAAAAAGTAGAACCTACTTTATATATTTGATCGCCCAATGGCACCATAAAGACGCCTTGTTGTGCAATGAAATCAATATCTAGTTCGGTTTTAATAATCAATATTTCACCTTTTGCAGGTTTCAATGCTAAATTTGTATTAAAAGTATTGTTTAAAATATCACAACCCTCGCAAAATACAATATGCTTGGCTTTAATGCCCTTGTAATTGATTTCTGCTTCTGAAATATTAAGCTCTGAGTACTCATAATGTTCATTGGTAAGCGCACCTTGTTCCATAAGTTTTGCTTTAATACCAGCCGTCATTTTTTTTGCATCGGCCCATCCCGAATGTTTAATTTTTAAGAAGCCATTGTTGGCTTTGAAATTATAATCACTGCGGCTTGTATGCACCTCAATCCAATGACTTAAATGCGAATTATAAGCATGCGCACTCCAGTCGTTTTGCTCGGCTTGGGTTTCTATAAAATAGTGAATAGGTTGCTTGAAATGAATGGTTTCACCTAAATATTGCTCTAGTTCGAGGTAGTAAGATTCTATGATTGGGTAAATATACTCAGCTTGATAAGCGACTTTGTGGTGACGAGGCAATAATGGATTGTAAATTCCCGCAGCAATATTGGATGCGGCATGTGGACTGTTTTCGTCAATTAAGTGCACCGACCGACCATTTTTTAACAGATTATAAGTTAAGTTACACCCCGCCATACCCCCGCCAATTATCAGATAATCTATCATTGTTTCAATTTTTCTTAATGGGGTGCAAGTTAGCTATAATTAATGGTGAAGGAGGAGACAATTTGAAATAAAAAATCAGTGATTTTTAAGCCTTTTTTTGGGGCTTATTTGATCTGATTTTTAGTGTCTTTTTAGTGTTAAAATTGAGTTTTTATAAGTATTTACTATTATAATTATACCTTTTAGGAGGTCTATTTTGAAAATATATTGCTTGTAAAATATTGTAATACAGTTTAATATATTAAAATTTGCGTTTGTAGATTGGGTTTGTGTTTGACAAATAGTATTTAAATACTATTTTTGTTGAAACTAAAAACTACTGATGAATTCAAGACGCAGCTTCATTAAAAATATGGCCTTTGCGCTCCCGGCCATTTCTCTTGCTGAAATATTATTATCTTCTTCTTGTGTGAAATCAAGCGAAATTTCACATATAAAACGCATCGGTATTATTGGTGCTGGTATATCTGGATTGCAAGCGGCCTATCTGTTAAAGTTACAAAACAAATTTGAAATTGAAATTCTGGAAGCCAGCGATGCAATTGGTGGTAGAATTCAATCCTTGAACAATACAAGTTTTTCTAGCAATACAAATATTGAGTTAGGTGCCGATGTGGCTTATGGCAATCAAAACAATGCATGGTATGATATTATTAAAAAATACCAACCCATCAATTTAGATAGCAACAAAGAAAAGGCTTACGTGATTGATGAGACCATTAAATCTGAAAGTGCTTTAAGAGGGGATGCGGATTTTTTGAAAGTTAATTCTATCATGAATAGCAGCATGAATTATGCAAGTAGCGATGTATCCATCGAGCAGTTTATGGTAAGCAATAATGTACCTGAGCGTGTTAAATTTATTTATCGCAATAACATGGAAGCCAATGTTGGTGGTAGCATCGACCGTGTTTCTCTTTTAATGGCCAACGCAGAAGGTTTGAAAAATAGCCAAGAGAGTCACTTTAGATTGAAAAACATGAATTTTTCAGATATTTTGATCAAAGAATATAGCAGTGTTTTAACTAAAGTGAAAAACAATACCATTGTTCGTGAAATTGAATATGTAGGCGATGTTGTTAAAGTAAAAGATCAGAATGGTGTAACGCGTATTTATGATAAATTAATTGTAACAGTGCCACTTTCTATTTTAAAAGATGGCGATATTAAATTTTCCCCTGAATTGCCGTCAGCTAAAAAAGAAGCGATGAGTATGTTGGGTATGGATGCTGGTATTAGAATTATACTTAAAGTTAAAAATAAATTTTGGCCAGACGATACTACTGTTTTATATAGCGGTGGCGATGCTGGTGTTTTCAATATTGAAAATGAGAATAATGGCACCTATATCTTATCTTCGTTAGTGGTTGGTAAAGCAGCCGAAAAGATGAACAACAGAAGTGCAACAAATATTATGAATGATATTCAGGCCGACTTTACCAATTTATTTGGTGCTGTGGCTGGCCAATCTGTCATCGATTCTAAAGTTGTTTTCTGGTCGGATATGCCTTTTGTAAAAGGAACTTATTCTTACCAAAAGGTTGGAGGGAGTATGAACAACAGAGTTGAATTAAGTAAGCCCATTAGCAATAAAATTTTCTTTGCAGGCGAGGCTACTCATTCAACAGGAAATAGTGGTACAATCCATGGTGCTATGGAAACGGCCAATCGTGTAACAAACGAAGTATTGGCATCATTCTAATGATTAAACAAAGCGTATATAGCGTCTTTATCCTTTTTTGCTTATACCTATTCGCATGCACACCTAAACAAAAACCAGTTAAAATTGTTGATTACAAAACAATAGAAGTGATAATGCAAAACCAATTGAAGGCATGGAATAATGGAAGTGTTGATGGTTTTATGTTGGGTTATTGGCATTCAGATAGCTTAAAATTTATTACGCAAAAAGGCATAAGAATGGGTTACGATTCCGTAACAGCAAATTATAAAAGGCACTACAATACACCCGAAAAAATGGGTCAATTGTCTTTTGATCATTTAGTTTTTAATACCTTGGACACCCATTCAGAAATAGTGCAGTGCACTGGTCAATGGCATGTTGTTACCAAAGGTATAAGCGGTGGTTCTGGTTTGTTTTCATTGCTCTTTAAACAGATCAATGGTGAATGGAAAATCATTGTTGATCACACTTGGTAATTAATAGAACGCTTTGAAAAAATTTCTACTTTTTTTAAGCCTGAATTTACTTTTACATTTTCCTTTTTTAAATCTACCTCCAAGTGGTACACATGTTTGGCGACAATGCAATACTTTGGCCATGTCGCGGAATTTTGCTGAGGAAGGCATGAACATAGTTGAACCCAAAATTGATAGACGGAATGAAACCAATGGCATCACAGGGTCGCATTTTCCATTATATGAATGGACCTTAGCATCGATTTCGAAAGTGTTTGGATTTTCGGATGCATTGGCCCGTGTTTTTAGTTTGCTGATTTTCACTTTTGGTATGTTAGCATTTTATAAGTTGCTTTTGCTTTTTAATGTGTCGTCGTTTCTAGCACAAGGAGGTGCTTTTCTTTTGCTCTCTATTCCTGAATTGTATTACCATGGCATTAATGCTATGCCCGATGTATTGGCGCTCACCCTGGCACTTTGGGCCATGGTGTATTGGTTGGTTTGGCAAAAAAACAATAAGGGTGTACAGCTATTATTGGCGCTACTTTTTTCGTTGGGTGCTGGACTCATCAAATTTCAATTTTTAATGTTACCATTGGCAACTTTGGTTTTTATACCTTTTAATGTAAAATCGATCGTTAAAAATGGATTAATTTGGTTGGGTATTGGTGGACTTGTTTTTTCTTGGTATGCTTATGCCTTAGCCTTAACAAAATCCAGTAATTTAAAGGAATTTGGATTGTGGATTGCGCCGATTTCGAACACCACAAAATGGACGACTTTTTTAGGAAATTTAAGCATGGATGCACCCGAAGTATTAGTTGGTTGGCCCTTGTTGTTGTGCTTAATTTATTTTGTATTTAAAACCATTCGCACATGGAAATGGGGGCGCATGGCATGGTTTATATTGGCATGGTTGTTCATGTTCATTTGTTTTTATGTGGTAGCCATCGAGCGCATGAAAAATCATACGTATTATTTTATGCCGGTGATTCCATTAATTATTGTATTGGCAATTGTTTTAATGAAAAACATTCGCATTTCACCAAAGGTATTAATGGTTATACTTCTACTGAATTTTACTTGGGCACTCGTGCGCATTATTCCTTCGCGTTGGGTTGAATCCAAAAGGCAAATACCTGTTGAATTCTCCGATGCCAACATGCGCAAAGCATTTAATGAAGTACTGCCAATCAATAGCAAATGTGTGGTGGGCCCAGATATTTCGGGTTGTATCTTTTTTTATTTCACCCATACCAAAGGGTATTCTTTCGAATTTGTTGAGGAGCTTGTAAAAGTAAAACAAGACCGAATAGATATAGACAACATGCGGGCTGCAGGCATTCAATATTTAATCATAAAAGATGGAAATATTTTACAACCATACTTGCCCGCCATTCATTTAAAACGCAAAATCAAAACGATTGGCAGTTTTGAGATTTGGGAACTTTAGGTATTTTATGATTTATTTTGAGAGAAACCATTATAGGGCATTATATACATTTTAGATACTTAATGACCCCGAAGGCGGTCATATATTGTTTGAACAAAATTGCAGTACCAGAAAACGACCCCGAAGGTGGTCGAATATTTGAATATGAGTTTCTTTTTTAAGAAAATTTTCTCGATTGGTCCAATAAAGATTGTGCAAATCGATGTCTATGCTAGACTGAGCATTTATCAAATTCATTGCAATACAATAAAATATTACCAAAAATCCAAATATAAATTTTTTCATATTTACTTAATTATTTTGTAGTTAATTAAACTCCAAGAAATATTTTTAATTTTATCAATTTTTTTAATGAGTCCTACATTTGTTCCCCAATAATAAATAGTTGATGTTGGGGGTTCTCCCATTGCGCCAATAAAATCAATATCAATATCAAATGAGACCACCATATAAAATTTGTCAGTATTAATATTCAGTATACTATCTAATGAAACACACTTAGTATATGATGCAGCACTTGCCATTTTTTCACCAACTACAAAAGGGTTAAAAAAAACTAAATTTGATCGAGCTCCTAAATATCTACTCATTATAGTTTTGAGCGGTCTAATTGCATTTGGGTTATAAAAACCTGTTTCATCATAAAATTCTGATTTATTAAATGAACTATAAATTACCCGATTGATTCTTTCATATTCAACTGTTATATGCTTTGTGTTTTTTAATGTCCCTCTTTCAATCACAGTATCGAGCAAAAAGCCAGTACAAGTTTGAGTATCCAATTCCCCAGTTGCAGAATTTTTGTATATCCAATAACTACCAGGCAAAGCATATAAATAATCTTTTGCTTCGCCCAATGGCATTCTTCTGTAATCTTCTGCGCAAGTTCCATCCTCATGGCAATCTTTGGGTTTACACCCATTATAAAAGAGAATCGCTAGGCAACCAATAGCCAATGTTTTTACATATCCATTTTTCATATTACATATTCAAATTTAATTTTTATTGCTAAAAAGTGAGTAAAATTAACCTTTAATTATTAATGGAAGAATCTTAATTCAGCATTGCATTTAACGCCTACATTGTAAAACAAAGAATTTAAGATTTAAAATCATTTTTATTTAAGAATATTATATTCAATTAATTCCCAGGAGTAATTTTCGGATTTATTCCATCTTTTTATTAAACCAACATCCTTTGCCCAATAATAGATTGCATTTGGGTATTGGTTTGTAGAATACCAGATGTCATCCATATCAATATCAAACTTTGCCACATTATAATAGGTGTTGCCTTGAACTATTAAACTTGTATCCATTCCTTTTGAAATAGTTGCAGAAGACCCATTGCTTGTTGCATCGCCATCATTGAACGGATAAAAAAATGGACTAATTTCTCCACTGGTATTACTTGCTATTCTATGCAGAATAATTCTGCCACTATTGAAATTTTCGAAATTGGGTGAATTTGGACCATTTCCATCACTATAATTCCATTGATTGAAAGAACTTTTAATTGTTCTTCTTAATACATCATATTCAATAGTAATAAAGCTTGAATTTGGCTGATCACCTCTGACTTTAACAGAGTCATACAAAAAGCCAATACACGTTTGGGTATCTAAATCACCTGTTTTAGTATTTTTATATATCCAATAACTACCGGGCAAAGCCCAAAGGTAACTTTTAGGTTCTTTGATTCTAATTCGATAATATTCCTCTGCACATGAACCATCTTCCTTGCAATCCTTAGGTTTACAGCCATTATTCAAAAAAATCACCAAACCAACAAGCAACACAATTTTTACATATCCATTTTTCATATTACAAATTCAAATTTAATTTTTATTACACAAAAGGTGAATTTTATTTTCGCTATGGTTGCCATTTTATTTCATCTGTGTATCTATAGTCCTGTTATGCAGCATGCTGCGCTTTTAAACTCTCTACAGATTCCCAGATTATAGGTTTTTATCTGTGTTTATATATTCTCAATTCTCCTATGTGAATCAGTGGCGCAAGACCTACTCTTAGCAATATGTACAGAAATTCAAACACTGTGGCAATAAGTATTCCGCATTATGCGTTAATTTCGCACTTCATATTAAATACTATTGTGTCTATTCGTGTAGAAAATTTGGTTAAAACGTATGGTCAACAAAATGCCGTTAATGATATTTCATTTAATATTAACTCTGGCGAAATTGTTGGGTTTTTAGGTCCTAATGGGGCTGGCAAAACCACCACCATGAAAATGCTAACGTGTTTTATCCCGCCTAGCAGTGGTAGGGCATTTATAAATAATATGGATGTTGAATTACAAGCCATAGAAGTGCGTAAACAAATTGGGTATTTACCCGAGCACAATCCATTATATACCGATATGTATGTGAAGGAATATTTGCAGTTTATAGCCAGTATTTATAAGTTGTCCAATAGCAATCAAAGGGTGGCTGAAATGATTGAATTAACAGGTTTGCAAGTAGAACAAAAAAAGAAAATTGGTCAACTGTCGAAAGGTTATCGCCAGCGTGTTGGTCTTGCACAAGCCATGATACACAATCCTTCGGTGTTGATTTTAGATGAACCTACCAGCGGTTTGGATCCCAATCAAATTGTTGAAATTAGAAATTTAATTACAACCATTGGTAAACAAAAAACGGTTTTATTGTCAACCCATATTATGCAAGAAGTAGAGGCCATGTGTTCACGCGTAATGATCATAAACAAAGGTCAGATAGTAGCCAATGGCAAGCCAGGGGAATTGAAACAACAATTTTCTTCGGATATTATTTTAGTAGTGAAATTTAATCAAGCGCTGAGCAATCTTCAACTGAAAGAATTAAAAAATTTAGTGAATGTCAATCCAGTGGCTGGAGCCGAATATCAATTGGTAGGCAAGGATGAAGAAGCCATGAAAGCCTTGGTGTTTAATTTTGCAGTAAAGAATCAACTCATGTTATCGGAAATGAAAGTAAATGAGAATTCATTGGAAGATATTTTTAAAAATGTAACCCGTTAATTTTATAAAAAAAGAAATTCATGTTTAGTATTTTAAAAAAGGAAATCAGAAGTTTTTTAAGCTCGCTTATCGCCATCATTGTGATAGTGGTTTTTCTGATTGCCAATGGTTTGTTTTTATGGGTTTTTAAGGAAACCAATATTCTGGATGCGGGCTATGCCAATATCGACCCCTTATTCGATTTGGCTCCTATCATTTTTATATTCTTGATATCGGCCATTACCATGCGCTCGTTTAGCGAAGAAAAAAAGAGCGGTACTTTCGAAATTTTAACCACCAAACCATTAACAGATATGTCTATCATTATGGGCAAATATTTGGCGGGTTTAATCATTGTTATTTTCGCTATTCTACCAACATTGATTTATTATTATACGGTTTATAAATTAGGTTTACCTGAAGGAAATTTAGACAATGGTGCTATATGGGGAAGTTATATGGGACTAGTCCTTTTGAGTGCTGGCTATGTGGCCATTGGATTATTTTCTAGTATCATTACCGATAATCAAATTGTCTCTTTTATAGTGAGTATGTTCTTGTGTTTCTTTTTCTATTCAACCTTCGATTATTTAGGCTCTTTTGCTATATTTAAGAACACCGATTTCTTTATTGAATGGATGGGCATTAGTTACCATTACAGAAACATTAGTAAGGGAGTAATCGACTCGCGAGATATTGTCTATTTCCTAAGTCTGATTGGTTTATTTTTATGGTTAACAAAAATTATTTTTAGCAGCAGAAAATGGTAAAAGTGAAAAAACAAAAACGCGCTTACAGGCAACAATCATTTATAGAACTACTTTTACTCATTGTAGTGATAGTGATTGTAAATATATTGGCCACCAAGTATTATAAGAAGATTGATTTAACGAAAGAACAACGGTTCACACTTTCTAATACCTCCAAAGAATTAGCCTCTAAAGTCGAAGATCGCATGTACTTTAAAGTGTATCTGGAAGGCGATAATCTTTCTACAAAGTTTAAGCGGCTGCGTACAGCAACACTCGATATGTTGCGAGAATTCAGAGATTTGAGCAACAATAAAATTGACTTTGAATTTATCAATGTATTAAAAGATAAAACAGACAAAGAACGCAGTGAAATTATCAAGCAATTGTCTGAAAAGGGACTGAATTATTATAACGATATAGAACTTGAAGCCGACCAGCAAAAACGCAATTTAATATTGCCTTGTGCCGAGGTTACTTATGGGGCTAATAACGAGTATACCGTTAATTTATTGAGTACCGAAATGGGGCGAGCCGAAGAAACCGCAATTAATAAATCGATAGAAAATTTAGAGTACGAAATTGCCAATGCCATCAGAAAATGTTTGATTGTTAAACCACAGAAAATTGCATTTTTATATGGACATGGCGAGCCTGATGAAGCGCATCTAGATGATTTGATGAGCTCGTTGAGCGATAACTATGCCATCGATAGATTCTTCTTTAACTTAAGAGATGAGGAGTTTCTTCGTCAGTTTGTTGGCGATGCAGAGAAGGTAACAGACTATGATAGTTTAGGGGCCTTGGTTATTAAAAAAACCTTGAAAATGATGCAACAGTATGATGGTGTTGTTATTGTTAAACCTATTGCGCCATTGGATAAGGATGAGGCTTATATACTCGATCAGTATATTATGCACGGTGGTAAAACCATTTGGATGATTGATCCAATAATGGCTGAACAGGATAGTTTAAGGCGCAATCCAAAAGTTAATTTCCCAGATTACAATAACGAGAATTTACGAACCATGTTATTCAATTATGGGGTGCGTTTAAATTCGAATTTATTAATGGATTTAAATTGCAATAATATTGTTTTAAACGACCCAAATAGACAAGGTAGAATGGTGCCATTTGCATGGGTGTATTATCCTGTTTTTGCATTTCAAGGCAATAACCACCCAATAGTAAAAAATCTAGAGGTTGTGTGGGGACAATACAGTGGGACGCTAAAACCAATTGCTCGTAAGGATTTAAAAGTTACCAATCTTTTAATAAGTAGTGATAAAACAAAGTTGCAAGAGGCGCCAGCTTACGTTGATTTAAGTATGGTCGCGAATAATTATGATCGCAATTACATAGCGACCTTTAAGCAAGGTACGCAAGTGGCGGGTGTTTTATTGGAAGGTGATTTTAAATCAAATTTTAAAAGACCAGATAAAATTTATCAGTATCCAGTAAAAGAAAGCTGTACCAATAGTATGATTGTAATTGCCGACGGCGATATTGCAATTAATCCTGTTAAGATGAGTACAGGCGAGATATTCCCATTGGGCTACGATAGAGAGACAGGTAGGCAATTTGCGAATAAAAAATTCTTATTGAATTGCTTCGATTATATGTTCGACCAAAGTGGATTAATAGAAGTGAGAACTAAGGAAATTAATTTGCGATTATTGAATCGCGCAAAAATCAATACTCCGCCAGAAGAAGGTGATTGGTTGAAAGAAAAAACCAAATGGCAACTCGTTAATACGGTTGTACCGGTGCTGGCTGTTATACTCTTTGGTATTTTTAATTCGTGGTACAGAAGAAGAAAATACGCGAGATAATATAAGGTTTTATAAGATTTATAAAAAAACATACCAATTGGTATGTTTTTTTTGTTTCTGTTTATTTCATCCATACTTCTTGTTTTATCTTAGTTTTGGTATTGAAAGTACTTTGTGCTCAATATTGCAAGCAATGCTGCTTCGCGGTGCATGAATTCTCTTGGTGTTCTTTGAGGTTAAGAAAAGAGTTTTGGCTTACCCCAAGGCTTTTGGGATTTTAACCACAAAGAAAGCAAAGCTGGAACCCACAAAGAGCGCAAAGTATACTGCAAATGATAAATCTCTGTGTCCTTTGTGGTTAAGAAAAGAGATTGGAGAGACAACAAGCTTTCGGGAATTTTAACCACTAAGGAGGCAAAGCTAGAGCCCACAAAGTTCGCAAAGATTATAACGAATGTAAAAAACTTTGTGTCCCTTTTGCAAGCAATGCTGCTTCGCAGTAAATGCATTCTCTTGGCGTTCTTGGTGGTTAAGAAAGGAATTTGGACAATATTAGGCATTGTGAATCAATGTTTCAATTCAATGATTTTTATCATTGGCGAAATGTTTTTTGATTTGAAATTTTGTATATTTGCATAAGCTGCCTTAAAATCATGGAATATATTGCCAATAGAATTACAATTGATGATAAACTTTGTAATGGAAAACCAACCATTAGAGGTAAGAGGATAACTGTTCAAAGTATATTAGAATATTTGAGTGCAGGGGAGTCTGAAGACGAAATTCTAAAACAATTTCCTTCACTTGAAAAGGAAGATATCAAAGCCTGTTTACTGTTTGTGTCTGATTTAATGAATAGAAATTACACTATTAAAGTTGTTGCTTAGCATGGCAAAGTATCTAATTGATGCTAATCTACCCTATTACTTTTCGCTTTGGAATAATAATGATTTTATTCATCAATATGATCTGAATGATTGCAGCAATGACCAAGAAATCTGGGATTTTGCAAAATTGAATAACTTAATTATTGTTACAAAAGACGCAGATTTTACCAATATGATCCTTTATAAACAACCACCCCCAAAAGTCATACATTTGAGGGTGGGTAATATGAAGATCAAAGAATTTCACAAATTTATTGCTTCTGTTTGGAATGAAGTTGAAACATTAGCTAACGGACATAAATTGGTCAATGTCTTTCAAGATAGGATAGAAGCAATAGAATAATTTCTAAAAATTCACCCTGTAGTTAAAATTAGGAAATAAACCCAATTGATACTGGGTGGTAATTTTACCTTTCGAAACATCGTACCCTTGTAGGAAAATGTTTTTGCGATTGGTGATGTTTTGTATATCAATGAACCATTCTTGGGTTATTTTTTTACCGCTTCTGCGATAGGTTACTTTAAAATCTAAACGTGCATAGGGGTCGAACTGCTTGTCATAAGTTTGCTCGTTAAAACGTACCTCACGCTTCTCTAGTCGCGACTGATCGATATTGATAGGCGTGTATCTTTTACCTCCTGCTAAAGTAATTTTAGTGTCGAATGCCAATACGTTTTTCTGACTCAATCTAATTTCTTTGCCAGCCAATATATTCAGGATATAGTTGCCGTTGTAGGCAGTATTGCGCTCAATATCATTGCTGCCTTTGTATTTCGACTGATACAATGAAACAGTATTCAGCATATAAAATCCTTTTGAAAAATATTTCTCGAGTGTGAATTCTAATCCATAGTTTTTGCCAGTTCCTTTGTTCGTTAAGCTATCGGTATTCGGATTGTTGAAATCGGTGCCTTCATTGATTGCTGAATAATATGAAGAATAAGTATTGACAGGAATATTATAGAGGTATTGATAATAGGCTTCGGTTTTAAATCGCCATGTTCTGTTGAAGGCATAATCGTATGCAATGACATTGTGTACACTTTTTGTAAAACCTAATGCCTTATTGGTTTCAAGTATGGTAGCATTAGCATCGTTCAATGTAGTTTTTAAATAATAGGTTTGCATGGTTTGCATTTGACTGTGCAGTCCCGAAGCAAAGCTAATTTTTTTGTTTTGTGTTAATTGATGTGTAAGACCTATGCGAGGTTCCAAAGCCATGCTTTGATTTAATGCTAAAGCTTGGTAATGCAAGCCAGAATTGAGTGTTGTGCGTTGCGAAATTTTGTATTGATGTGTGATAAAGGTTTGGAACAAAATGGTGTTGCCTTTGTCATCGCGGAGGGTGTTAAATCGGTTGTTGAAGTATAAGCTATCGTTAAAATTATAACGAATATTTTGGACATTGATACCTATTGAGAAATTTTGTTGTGCATTCTTTTTATAATTTAAAGTACTACTTAAAACATAGCGTTGTAAGCTAGAATTGTCGCGGTATTCAGGCTGACGACCGAATTCCCAAACAGAATCTTGAATGGTTTTAACACTTGAAATTGTGGCCCCAACGGAGGTCTTTAAAAATAGTTGAGAAGTGAAATAATGTGTAAAAGCGGCTCCAGCAACACCCATTCCAGTGCGGTATTTAAGGTCCCTGTTGGCATTTGAATATAAGTTAGAGGTGTCTTTATTGTCAGCGCTGTTAAAATGAATATTGCTAATACCACCAATTCCAAAAATGGTGAGTTTGTCTTTTTTTAATGGGACATCTATTTTAAAACTCAAATCTTGGTAATAGGGTAGTGCAGTACCCGTTCCAAAATTGATGCCTATTTTCTGTAAAATTGCTAAAGTAGAATAGCGATAATTGATGAGGTATGATGCTTTTGAACGGCTAGAAAATGGACCTTCGACACCTGCTTCGAAACCATTGAATCCAATTTGGCCAGTATATTCTGTTTTGTTTTTATTGCCATTTCGCATTTGTAAATCAAAAACGCCTGCTGTTGCATTTCCATACATAGCAGGGAAAGCACTTGTAAGAAAATCTGATTTGGCCAATACATTGTTATTAAGAATGCTCACTGGTCCACCACTAGCGCCCATAGCGCCAAAGTGATTGGGGTTTGGAATATCAATGCCATCCATTCTCCAAAGCAAACCTTGGGGTGAATTGCCGCGAATGATAATATCATTGCGAGAATCATTGTTGCCTACTACTCCAGCAAAATTACTGGCCATACGTGCTGGATCATTTCTGCTTCCCGCAAAGCGCCTTGTATCTTCGATATCAAAACTTTTGGCACTTAAAGAAATGTTACTATTATTTACAGTATTTTTTGATTTAACCTTAATACCCGAGGTTTTAAAACTCACTACTTTCTCAGAAAGTTCGATTTCTAGCGAAGTTTGTTTGCCACTAACATGGTTGATATTATTGGCGTAATATTCATTGTAGCCAATCAGACTTATCTTTACTGTAATACGTACTATTGACACATTGGGAATTGAAAAATAGCCATTCTGGTCACTGGTGCCAATGGCCAATGTTTTTCCCGAGTCGATTATTTCTATACTGGCTTTGGGTATGGGTAAAAAAGTTTGTGCATCAACAACTCTGCCTTTCACAGTTTGTGTTAGTGGTTGTGAAAAACTAAGGTTTTGAATGCAAATGGCAATTAAAAATAGTAAGGCGTATTTCATGGCACAAAACTATTTATATGGTATTAGGCCAATCTTAACATTTGTTAATTTATTTGAACGTTTATCGATTTTCTAATTCGACTTAAGCTTTCAGGTTTAATGCCCAGGTAAGAAGCAATGTGTTGGAGTTTTGTAAGTTGTAGAAGTTCAGGATTCTGTTTAATTAGTTCGATATAACGCTCGGATGCACTCATAGTTAGTAAACTAAGTTGACGATCTTCTTTAAAACGGAAATAATTTTCGGCATTGATTCTACCGAGTCGCTCGCCAGTGGAACATAGTTGGTAGCAAGTATTTAAATCGGCATAGCTAATACTTAACAATAGGGTGTTGTCAAGCGATTCTACATTTAATCTTGAAGGTGTTTGTGATACAAAAGAGGTGTAGCTGCTTGTAAAACAATTGGCAGTTGCAAATTCAATAGAAACATCTTCACCAGCGGCAGTAACAGCAAATAAACGCGTTGAACCTGAGATGATGAAGGATAAATAATTTTCAATATCGCCTTCCATTAAAATGATACTGCCTTTGCGGAATCTGCGTTCTACGAGTTTACTTTCAAAAAAAGCCCATTCCTCATCGGTTAATATGGCTTGAGAATCGAAAAAATTGCGTACTAAAGTTTTCATTTAAAATGTAAAATTACATACTTATTAAAATATATAAATGCAAATAACCGACTGATTGTTTTTATGGCAATTTAATGACTTGAATGCTAGCGATAAAAAAGATTTCGATGAATTTAATTGAATCCCTTTTAGATAAATATTTGAATAAATTAATGTATTATTTAAAAAATATATTAATGCAGGTTGTGCCTAAATTTATAAATTGTAAATCGTAAAAATACGCGGCCTGAAAAAAAGTTGAGATTATGCATAATTGATGGAAGTGCAATAAAATCAAGTGGTTTGAAATGAAGGGTTTAAAGTTGTGGACACAGGCTCTAAAATGAATTGTCATATTTTTAGAATTGTTTAGTTATTTAACAAGTAATCGATTAGATTTACATAGTTTTTTAAGTTTATACCTCAAATGCAAGTGGATTGGTGTCTTATAAATAATAAAAATATTGAATAGAACCTTACTTTTTATATTGTTCTTATCCAGCAGTCTCAAGGCATATTGCTTTGTTAATGCGGGAACTATACCCTCGGTAACCACCGGGTGTGCCCCGCTTATTGTTAATTTTACAGATAATAGCTCTTCCACCAATACGATTAGCACCTGGGCTTACAGTTTTGGTGATGGCGGAACTTCTTCTCAGAGTAATCCAAAATATGTGTATTCAGTTGCTGGAAAATACAGAGTTATTTTAGAGGTTAAAGATGTAAATGGCAATAGTGATAAAGACACCGTTTATATCGTTGTTAAACGAGGTCCAAATGCCAATTTCTCGACACCTAATGCTAGTTATTGCAATAATATTTCTATACCTTTTAAAAATTTAAGTACCGATGGCGATACGGGGATTCGCAATTGTACTTGGGATTTTGGTGATGGACAAACAGCAACTGCCAAAGGTGATGTAACCAAAGCCTATTCCAAAGAAGGGACATTCAATGTTATTCTAACTGTGCGCGATTATAATGGTTGTGTCAATACAATTATTAAGAATAATTTTATTACAATTAATCCCACCCCAAAAGCCGATTTTACATTTAATCAAATTTACAGTTGTACTGCTCCCATGAATGTAAATTTTAAAAACAAGTCGACCAAGAACCCTACTTATGTATGGGATTTGGGCGATGGTAATACCACAACAGATGCTAATCCTTCGACTGCTTATGGCACCGAAAAAAAATACAACATTACACTTACTGCTACTACATCTAATGGATGTATGGATGTAAAGACCGCTATTTTAAATGTTAAATTCGGAGAAATTAAGGCTAACTTTAGCATGGTAAGCGATGTGGGTTGTATTCCCTTCACTCCTGGTTTTACTAGCACTACCAAACCCGATAGCGTGTTTTTTAATTATGCTTGGTCATTTGGCGATAACACTACCTCGAGTGCCGAGAATCCCAATAAATCTTATAACAAAGTAGGAACCTATACCATTAAACTGAAAGTTTCTGGTGTTGGATGTTCAGATAGTATTAACAAAACATTATTGGTTTCCGACCGACCGAAACCTATACTGAAAGCAAGTGATACCCTTGGTTGCCATGGAGTACTTAGTACAACGCTTTCGGCTAAATGTAAGTTGGGGAATAAATGGACATGGTACATTGATGGGAAAAATATTGAAAACCAAACGGGTGTGTTAAATTATTACTTTGGTGATACTGGTATTTATAAAGTGATTGTGCAAGTAGATGATTCTGCAAATTGTTCGGAGACTGTACAATTTACGAAAATGGTGGTACAAGATTTAAAAGCCGATTGGTATTTTCCGGATACCAACAGTTGCGCACCCTTTTATCCTGGGATAAAAAATACAACCTTTAATGCTTTAAATGCAAAGCTTAGCTATGCCTGGCAACAACACGATGGTAAGCGAACCTATATAAAAATTCCAACACCTTATTATCCTGATACAGGAAAGTTTAATATGCGTTTGATTGTAAAAGATCAATATGGTTGCATGGATTCGCTCGAACAAATTATACCCGTTGGTAAAAGAATTAAACCTGATTTTACAATTGATAAAACAAAAGTTTGTATTGGTGAAAAAGTAAAATTTGTAAATACTACTAATTCTGTTTTGGCCAAATTAGTAAATATTTGGTATTGGCAATTGGGTAATATTATTTCTTCAGAAAAAGACAGTGTGATTACCAAATTAACTCAAATACCAGCGTTTGTGAATTTGATGTTAGTGGCCGAACACAACGGATGTAGGACCTTTATAAAGAAAGATACTGCCCTAATGATGCAAGGTGCTTTTGCCAATTTTGATTTCAGTTTTGATACCTGTTACTCCCACAATGTGCGATTAAGAAATGCTTCGGATAGTTTTACTTCTATTAAATGGGTGATGCCTGATAATTCGGTACGCAATGATTTTGAATTTACTTATGCTGCTAACCCTAATGCCGACAGTAAAATAAGACTAATAGCCTATAATACAAGAACCAAATGCACCGATTCAATAACGAAAGTGTTTGGGGTACCTAAGTCGGTGAGCGATATTTATTATTATTTTAAACCAGATTGTACACCACAAATGGTTACTTTTTATAACAAATCCTATGGCGCCTATCGCACCCATTGGGAGTTTGGAAATGGAGATACCACCGACTTATTGATAAATAAGGGTGATAGTTTTCGCTATACTTATACGAGCCCAGGCGATTTTAAAATTGTATTACAAGGTTGGGATAATAAAGGTTGTTTATATGAATCTTCAAAAATTTTAAGTATTAAAGGGCCTGCCGTGGAATCCAAAGTATGGCCATTAAAAGGTTGTTTGCCACTAACCATCAATCTTAAAGATTCTAATTCTAATGCGACCATTAAAAAGAAATTTTGGTTGATTAATTATAAAGACACTGTTAGAATTTCTAAAAAAGGACCTATCACTACTTTTACAATAAATGAAATGCCTTTGTACGATTCATTGGTGAGTTTTACGCTAGTGGTTATGGATAGCAACGGTTGTGTTTCAAGTAAAACACATCATGTTCGTCCATATGGACCCAAGGCCGATGTGTTAATTACACGCAAAACATCATGCGATGCAATGCGATGTTATTTCAATGCCGAAATAGATTCTATTTCTACAGCTTTGCCAGTAAAAATTACTTGGAATTTAGGGGATGGAAATAATGTCTACAATTCTACGAAGGCCGAACATATCTACGGGACCGAAGGCTATTACTATCCTGTGTATACGATGACCGATGCTGCAGGTTGTGTATATGAAGAAAAATTAGTTTTGTATTCAACCGAACCTGTTTTGTTAGCAAAATTTGGTATTGCCAATAATATTGGCAAATGTCCTCCATTATTAGCCGAATTTACTGACAGAAGTATTCAAAATGGTTCGCCTATCGAAGAGTATTTGTGGGACCTTGGAGAAGGCTATATATCATACGAACAAAATCCTGGAAAATTATTTACTCACTCGGGTAATTTCGATATTAAATTATATGACTGTTACGAAGGTTGCACATATGGCTGGTACCACGGCTTAC